>JAKPUV010000952.1 GCA_029554925.1 Candidatus Hydrogenedentota bacterium
GCTGGTGATCTCCGCGCCGAGGGCGGGGGCGTCCGCCAAGACGCCGGACCGGTCTGCGGCGGCGGGGTCGGGGGTCCAGAGGGCGAAACGCTTCCGCTCGCCCAAGAGCTCCAGCTCCAGGCCGCCGGACCACAGGCGCGCAGTGGGCCGCTGGCCGAAATTCGCGGCCAGCGGGAACAGTTCCAAATGGAGGACCGTGGTCTTTCCGCCGAAGCTCGTCTCAAGCAGGTGCCACGCGCCGATGGCGGGGTTGAGGGACACCAGTGTGGCGCGGTCGCCCGCGGCGTTCTCCAGCGTCTCCGCGCGGCGGTTTGGCTGAAGCTCCACCACGGAGGCCACGGGCCCCTGGGGCATGGGCGCGAACGTCATGCCCTTCGTGCGCGTGCGCCACTCCACCATCGCCGGATGCTCCGCCGCCGCCGCGGGACTGCGCTTCATGGCGGCGCGCAGCCCCCCCAGCAGCCCTTCCTTCCACTCTCCGGCCCTCTTCTCCGGCGCGCCGGCGGGCGGGGTGGCGCTTTTCGCGTCGAGCAGCTCAACGATGCCCCTGCCCAGGGAGGGGGACGTGTCGGGCATCTTTTTTTCGGACGGGGACGCGGCGGAATCCCCCCCCGCGGCGGGGAGCGAAGGCAGGGAAACGGCGGGCGTCTCCGAGAGCAGCGGAACGCCCATCTCCTGCCAGTGGCGGAGAAAGGGATAGCCCAGGAGGGCGAACAGGACGGCACCGCAGACCAGCGCAAGCGCCGCCGCCACGGCGAAGGCGCGCCGCAGGCGCCGTGGACGCGGGGGGGCCGAAACTGCGGCGGGCGGCGCCGGGGGGGGCGCGTCGCTCCGCGCGCGGATCTGTTCGGCCAACGCGCGCGCGCGGGGGTCCCGGTGGATTTGCCACAGCCGCCGGCACACCTCGAAGGCCTCGGGGGAACGGTTGAGCAGGACCAGCACCATGGCGCGGTGGTAGAGGCCGTCCGGGGTGTCGGCGAGGGGCGGGGCCTCCAGCAGTTGCAGCGCCCGCGCGAACCACGCGCCGCGGATCTGCTCCAGCGCGGCGGCCAGTTCGGGGGAGGGGCGCGCCGCGTTGTCGTGGACAGCCTTGCGCTGCGGAACAGGTTCTTTTACCGACTTGCCGCCCATGGTCACACCGCCCAAAGAAGAACAGGATCCCGCACGCTGGTGGAGGGTTTCAGAAAAGCCGCGCCCGGCGGCCCTGCGCCGGACGCGGAGTACAAGTATACGCGTTCCCGGGAAACCGGGGCAAGAGAAGGCCCCCGCCGCACGATGTTGGCGAGCGAATACTCTAATTATGGGGATTTCTGGGCGCCGCCCCCGGTCACGCGGCAGTGTCCGGGGTGTCCGCCGCGGCGCCTTCGGCAGGTACTACCTTGAAAAACACGGCGAAAAGCACTCCCGCAATCAGGGACACCACGGCAGGCACCAGCCAGACCTGGGACCAGTTGGTGACGGAGTCAACCGTGTGCACGTCCTTGATATACCCGGAGATTTTCGATCCCAGGCCCTGGCCCAGGCCGAAGGTGATGAGGGCGATAAAGCCCTGCGCGCTTGCCTGGATGGACTTTGGCGCCACCTTGCCCACATAAACCTGCCCTGCCGTGAAGAAGAAACCGTAGCAGAAGCCGTGAACAACGATGGCGAGAATCCACATCGCATATCCCGGGCCGGCATCACCCATCATCAGGAAGTAGCGCAGAGACCAGGAAAGCATGCCCATGACCAGCATCCATTTTATCCCCACCTTGACAAAGAAGTAGGCGAGCATGGCGGTCAAAACAAATTCGGATATCTGGCCGCCGGTCATCAGCGCGGCGGGATAGGGAAGATTCTGCTGGTTGAAGAACAGGTTTCCAAGGTTGATGTAAAAGGAGGTCGTGGCGCTGATAACGAGGGAGGCAAGCACAAACACCAGGAAGTACCGGTCCTTGAGCAGGCCCCAGGCTTCAATGCCGAAGATGTCGCCCAAGGTGACCTTCGTGTCCGCGCCCTTGGGCGGCGTGTGGGGCAGCATAAAGGAATACAGGCCCATGAGCAGCGAGGACCCCGCGGCGATCTGCAGGGGGATGTTGGTCTT
>JAKPUV010000953.1 GCA_029554925.1 Candidatus Hydrogenedentota bacterium
ACGGGGCCATGTACCTCGGGTTTGCCAAGGTGGGCCGTTTCGGCGAGGGGTTCATCGCCGAATCCGAGTCGTGGTTCCTGCGGAGCGCGGACCTCCTCACGGAGTCCGACCCGTCCCGAATCACCTGGGAGACCCTGCCCGAGGGGGACCACGGCCTGCGGTCCCCTGAGGGGCCCATTGCGGAGGAGGTCAATCTGGTGTCCCTCTCCGACGGGGCGCTCTTCTGCACCTACCGGACCGTGGCGGGGCATCCCTGCCACGCCTATTCGCGGGACGGGGGAAAGACGTGGACGCCGCCGGCGTTCATGGCGTACCGCCCCGGTGGGCCGCTGGTGGAGCATCCCCGCGCCGCCAACTTCGTCCGGCGGCTGGACGAGGGGCCCTTCGCGGGCCGGTATATCTACTGGTTCCACAACCACGCGGGGCGCACCTACGAGGGGCGCAACCCGGCGTATCTGCTGGGCGGCGTCGAGCGGGACGCGCCGGAGGGAAAGGTCATTCACTGGGGGGAACCCGTGGCGGTGCTGTACTCGAAGGATGCGAAACTCCGCATCAGCTACCCGGACTTCATTTGGGATGACGGGCTTTACATCACGGAGACCCAGAAGACCGTGGCTCGGGTTCACCGGATTCCCGACGAGCTGCTGCGCGCGTTGTGGAAGGGACAAGAGTGAGCACCGCCGGACGAAGGGCCGGAAAACCAAGGAGGATTCGATGATGCGGCATTCGTTTTCGCGGAGAGGCTTCATGAAGGGGGCCGCCGCACTCGGCGCGATGGCCGCCGCGGGCGCCGCCGAGGAGAAGCCCATCCAGGGCTTTGAGGACACGGCGAGCAACACGGTGAAGGGCCGGGCGTGGGCGCCTGTGTCGGACCGCAAGGTGCGGGTGGGCATCGTGGGCTACGGCGTCTGCCGGTTCGGCGCGGCCTTCGGGTTTCAGGACCACCCGAATGTCGAGGTGGTGGCCGTGAGTGACCTGTTCCCCGACCGGTGCGCCGAACTCGCCCGCGCGTGCCGGTGCGCGAAGACCTACCCCTCCCTGGAGGAACTGGTGAAGGATCCGGCCATCGAGGCGGTGTTTCTGGCCACCGACGCGCCCAGCCACTGCCGGCATGCCATCGAGGTGCTGAACCACGGCAAGCATGTCGCGTCTGCGGTGCCGGCGGTCTACGGGTCGCTGGAGGACGCGGACCGGCTCTACGGTGCGGTGAAGGCCTCGGGGCTGAACTACATGATGTTCGAGACGAGCGCGTTCCACGACGACTGTCACGCCATGCGGGTGATCCATCGGGCGGGCGGTTTCGGCGAGCTGGTGTACAGCGAGGGCGAGTACTTCCACTACCTTGACACCCCCCTCGACTCCTACAAAGACTGGCGGAAGGGCTCCCCGCCCCTGTGGTATCCGACGCACTCCACGGCCTACCACGTCTGCGTGTCCGGCGGCGGGTTCACGGAGGTCTCCTGCTACGGCATGCCGAGCCATCTGCCGTACCTGGCCTCGGGCGACAACGCGTACAAGAACGTTTTCGGCACGGAGATCGCGCTGCTGCGCACCACCGAGGGAGGCATGGCGCGCATGCTCATGAGCAAGGACACGCCGGGCCACAATGGGGAAAAGGGCCGCGTGCGCGGACAGAAGGGCTCCATGACCGGCATGGTCTACGACGGGCGAGCGGACATTTCGTCGCTGGAGCTCGCCAAGCCGCCCCTGCCCCCGGGGGTCGAGGCGGGAGGCCACGGCGGGTCCCACGGCTACCTCTGCGAGGAGTTCGTCACGTCCATCCTCCAGGGGCGGACCCCGCTGGTCAACATCGCCTGGGCGCTCAACATGACCGTGGCGGGCATCGTGGCCCACAGCTCGGCGCTGAAGGACGGCGAGCTGATGAAGGTGCCGGTGTACACCCTCTGAACGCCTCTCCCTGCAGGCTACTCCCGGGGAATCACGGCGGCGGCCCAGTTGCCCGGCCCGGGCGCGGTGATTACCCGTTTTGCGCCGCCTTCCACCGGCTGGACGGGCCCCCATTCGCCCGTGGCGATGTCTATCCAGTGGGCGGTGAGAGGCCCGGCGGCGGCCGAGAGGTCCAGCGTCACTTTTCCCCCGGCGGGGAAATAGAGGGCGTAGGCCTTTCCCGGATCGGCGGCCAGGTAGGCCGCGTTCGGTTCGCGGTCCGACAGCAGCCCGTTCGCGGGGTGAACGGACCAGAGGGGAATCTTCGACTCCAGTTTCCGGACCGCGCGCAGGGAGGCCACGGCCTTGTCATTGAGGCCGAGTCCGGAGTCGGGCCGGTGGAACCGCGCCGAGGCGGCGCCCGCCAGCACATGCCGCCAAAAACGCTCGATGCCGTCCTGGTCGGTGTGGCCGAACTTGTTCCCGTCGGCGCCGTAGGTCTTGATGGTGTTCATGGGACGGGGGTGGGCGGACAGGTATTCGCGGGCGAAGAGGAAGTTGTCCCAGTGCTTTTCCCCGCTGTTGTGGTTGTTCTGGGAGACGTCCACGAAGTCGTAGCGCTCC
>JAKPUV010000975.1 GCA_029554925.1 Candidatus Hydrogenedentota bacterium
GCTGGTCTATGGTGTCCGGCAAAAGGAGCCGCTTGTCCTCGCGTTCGGCGTGGCGTTCGGCGCCCTGCCCATGGTGCTGACCGGCAGCTGGGGGTCCCTGATCGGCGCGCTCGTGCTCGGCGCGGCCTTCTACGGCGCGCGTAAGCGGCTCATGTGACCGGCGCGGCGCGGCACGGCCGCAGGGCGGCAATCTCAAATCTGAAATTTGAAAAGGGGGGCCGCGCCCGGAATGCCTTCCCGCAGCACGGTTTCGGCCCCGCCTTCCCGCGCATGCGGGCAGGCAAGCGCCTTTCCCCGTCGTTGGTCGGGCGGACTCGGGAATCTCAAAATGTGAGATTTGGACGGGGGAGCGCCCTCGGAATGCCTTCCCGCACCCGCTGTGTCGTCGGCCCCTCCCTGGGCACGCAAACCCGGCCACGACTCCGCGCTTGCCCACTGGTGTCCGGATGCCGCTTTATGAAATTTGAGATATGAGATCCGGCCCCCCCCGGGCGCGGCGGGACCGGCGCCATCCGCCCCCCGCTATTTTCCCCGCGACTCCCGGGCGTTTCGGATGTCCTCCAGGCACTGCCGGGCCAGGGCGCTTCCGGGGTCCAGCGCCAGCGTGCGGCGGAACTCCGCCGCCGCGCGGTCCAGATCGCCCAGCGCCATGAGGCAGAGCCCGTGGTTCACGGCGCACACGGGATCCCGCGGCGCGAGCGCCGCCGCCGCGGCGAGGTGCGGCAGGGCCTCGCGGCAGCGGTCCTGCTCGTAGAGCGCGCGGCCATACTGCATGCGCACGCGCGGGTCCCACGCGAAGGCGTCCACATGCGGCGCGAGCGCCTCCCCCGCCTCGGCGAAGCGCCCCAGATCGGTCAGCGTGGCGGCGAGGTTGGCCAGCCAGGCGGGGTTGCCCGGCTGGAGGCGGACCGCTTCGCGGTACTGTTCCAGCGCGCCCGCGAGGTCGCCCCGTTTCCACAGGACCAGCCCGAGGTTGCCGCGGCCCATCGCGTTCTCCCCGCCGGACACCTCCAGCATGCGGCGGCACAGGGTCTCGTCGTTCCGCCAGAAGGACGTCTGCCACGCGCCGAGGCCCGCCGTCGCGGCGACCAGCGCCGCCGCGAGCACGGCCCGCGCGCGCGGGCAGGACACGGCGTCCGCGCCCGCGAACACGAGCGCGGCCAGCAGGCCCATGTGGGCCACATAGGCCCAGCGGTCCGCCAGGGCGGCGTTGCCGAAGCCCGCCAGCCCGATCACGGGCAGCAGCGTGCCGAGGAACCACAGCCACCCGACGAGCGGGCGCGGCCACCCGCCGCGCCGCAGCGCGGGGACCAGCACGGCCGCCGTCACCGCAAGCAGCAGCGCCGCCGCCCCCGCCACCATCCCCGGCGTGAGCGCGCCGCGCAGCTCGGGATAGTGTCCCATGAGCCGCACGGGCCAGAAGGTGTGGCCGAGGTAGCGGGCGTAGCTCACCAGCGCGTTTCCGGCGCGGAAGGACAGGGGCAGGTCGCCGGTCCATGACAGGGCGTTGAGGCTGGCCTGGCCCGCGCGGCCCAGCCACACGGCGGGGGCGCACAGGGCGAACAGGGGCAGCTTCTCCAGCACCGGGCGCGCCCAGGTGGCGGGACGGCGGAGTTCCACGCGTCCCAGGGGCCATGCGTCCAGCAGCAGCAGCGCGAAGGGCAGCGTCAGCGTGGTCGGCTTCGACAGCAGCGCGAGGACCATGACCAGGAACACGGCGGCCAGCCGCGCGGCGGAGGGACGCCCGCCCCGCTGGCCCGCATACACGAACACGGCGGCGGCGAACCAGCACCCGGAGACCACCTCCTTGCGCGAGGCGACCCACGCGGCGGCCTCGGCGCGCATGGGGTGCAGCGCGAAAAGCAGGGCGGCGGCCAGCGCGGCCCCGGGCCGCCCCGTGAGGCGGACCAGCGCCAGATACCACAGGAGGGACGCGGCGAGGTGCCACAGCAGGCTCTGGGCGTGGTGTCCCGCCGGGCGCATGCCGAAGAGGGACACGTCCAGCAGGTGCGTCAGCGTGGTGACGGGCATCCAGATGCCGAAATGGTACTGCGTGAGCGCGAAGCGCAGCCCCTCCGCCGACAGGCCGGGCCGCACGCCGGGGTTGTCCACCACCACGGCCAGGTCGTCCATCGCGAGGAAGTCAAAGCGGACCGCCTGCCCGAACACGGCCAGCACCGCCGCGCACAGGAGCAGCGCCGCCGCGCCGTCGCGGCGGAGGGAAAGGCGTCCGCCGGTTTCAGTGTCTTCGCTCAGGGACACGGTGTCGCATCCTCCGTCACCGGGCGCCCAGGGCCTCCAGCCCGGCGTGGGCGGCCTTGTATCTGGGCTCCACGGCCAGGGCCGCCTGATACGCCTTCCGCGCCTCGTCCGTCTTCCCAAGATTGCCGAGGCAGTGCCCCCAGTTCGTCAGGTACAGGTAGTTCGTGGGAAGCCGCTTCACGGCGGCCTCCATGTGGGGCAGGGCCTCGGCGAAGCGCTTCTGGTTGAACAGCGAGATGCCGAACTGCATGCGGACATGCGGGTTGTCCGCGTCCGTCTCCAGGAACGGCGCGAGCAACGCCTCGGCCTCCGGGGCGCGTTCCGCGTTGTTCAGGGACATGGCGTAGTTCACCGCCCAGAAGGGGTTGTGCGGCTCCAGCTCGCTGGCTTTCTGGTAATGCGCCATCGCCCCCGCCGGATCCTTGGCCTCCCCGCGCAGGTAGCCCAGGTTCGTGTGCGCCAGGGCGTTCCCCCCGTCCGACACCGCCAGCATCCGGCTGCACAGCGTCAGGTCGCTCCGCCAGTACGAGGTCTGCCAAACGCCCAGCAACGCCGTCACGCCCACCAGCACCGCCGCCCCCCGCGGGGCCAGGCGGTTTGGCGGCACGGATTCCGAAGCCTTGCGGCGCGGGGCCTTGTTGGGCGGCTTGGGTTCCAGCGGGGTTTCCGGCGCCGGTTCCAGGCGCGCCGCCAGCGCCGTCCACCCCCACGCCACGGCGGCCAGGAGCCCCATGTGGGGCAGATAGGTCCACCGGTCGGCCATGGACGCGTTGCCGAAGCCCACCAGCCCCAGCACCGGCGCCAGTGTGCCGACAAACCACGCCCACCCCGTCAGGGGATACAGTGCGGGGTTCCGGCGCAGCGCCAGAAACAGGACCGCCGCCGTCACGGCGACCAGCAGCGCCGCCGCCCCCGCCACCATGCCCGGCGTGAGCGTGTTGCGCAGTTCGGGGTAGTGCCCCATGAGCGGCACGGGCCACACCGTGTGGCCGAGGTAGCGCGCGATGCTCACCACGGCGTTCCCCGCGCGGAAGGACAGCGGCAGCTCGGCGGTCCATTCCAGGGCGCCAAACTCCCGCTGGGTCGCCTGGCCGAGCAGCACGGCGGGCACACACAGGACGAACAGCGGCAGCTTCTCCAGCACCGGGCGGACCCAGGTGGCCGGACGGAGGAGGGTGATCCGGCCGAGGGGCCACAGGTCCAGCAGCAGCAGCGCGCAGGGAAGCGTCAGCACGGTCTGCTTGGACAGCACGGCCAGCGCCATGCCGAGGCACACCAGGGCCATGCGCCCCACCGACGGCCGCGCCGTGTAACGGGCGTAGAGCAGCACGGTTCCCGCGAACCAGAACCCGCTGACCACCTCCTTGCGGCTGGCGATCCACGCCACCGCCTCCGCCCGCAGGGGATGCACCGCGAACAGCGCCGCCGCCAGCCCCGCCGCCCCCCGGTTGCCCGTCATGCGGACCAGCGCCAGGTACCACAGGAGCACGGCGCCCAAATGCCACAGCACGCTGTGCGCATGGTGCCCCGCGGGGTTCTTGCCAAAAAGCGACGCGTCCACGAGGTGGGTCAGCGTGGTGAGGGGCATCCAGAGGTGGGTGAACAGGACGCGGAGCCCCCCCCCTCCCAGCCCCTTCATGATGTCCCGGTTCTGGAAGACGAAGCGCTTGTCGTCCATGATCAGGGAGCCGAAAAACACCGTGTACCCGAACACCAGCAGCACCAGCCCCCCGAGCAGCAGCGCCATGCGGCCGTCCTCCCGCCACGAAAGGGGATGCAGCGCCGTGTGCCGGTCTTTTTCGTCCGTTGCCATCAGGGTCTCCGGGGCCACCCGCCCGGCGGCCCGAACGCCCACCACTATAGCCGACACGGCCCCGCACGGGCGAACACGGAGACAGTGGACGGGGTGGACTTGGTGGACGGGGTGGACGAAGAACACCAGTCCACCAAGTCCACATCGTCCACTTCGTCCACCAAGTCCACCCCTTTCCCCGAACCTCCTAAGAAAACCGGGGTCTCACCCGTTATAGTGATGTCAGCGCTGACCCGTGAAGACACCGGCTGAACCTGGAGGAGTTTCCGTGGACAGTCAAGAAACCGAAAGACCCGGCGGCACGCCGCCGGAAACGGACTGGGTGAGGGACGCCCTCAACCGGCATGAGGCCCCCCTGCTGCGCCACGCGGCGCGGCTCACGGGGGATCTGGAGACGGCCCGCGACGTGGTGCAGGAGACCTTCCTGCGCCTGTGCCGCGCCGACCGCGCCCGGATCGGGGACCATCTGGCGCCCTGGCTTCACACGGTCTGCCGCAACCTCGCCCTGGACCACCTACGAAAGGAGCAGCGCATGGTTGCCCTGGATGACCACACCGCGGCGTCCCTGCCCGGCAGGGAGGCGCCGCCGTCGGCGTCGGCGGAGCGGGCCGAGGCCCGCTCGCGGGCCGACGCCCTGATCGGGGGGCTGCCCCCCAAACAACAGGAGGTGCTCCGGCTTAAGTTTCAGGACGCCCTGTCCTACGAGGAAATCAGCCGGATCACGGGGTTGAGCGTCTCGAACGTGGGTTATCTGATCCACACGGGACTGAAAACGGCACGCCAACGCCTGGCGGACGCGGCGGCCCCCGCCGTCCCGCAGGCCTGAGGAGCGACACCATGAACATCACCAAGGACGCCCCCCTCCTCACCGCGTACGCGCTGGGCGAGGTCTCTGACGAGGAGCGCGCCGCCGTGGAGCGCTTCCTGAACGAAAACCCCGACGCGCGCGCCGAAGTCGAAGAGATCCGCGCCGCCGCCACCCTGCTCACGGGCGCGCTGGCCGAAGAGGAGGCCCCCGCCCTCACGCCCGAACAGCGCGAAGCCGTGCTGGAAGCCGCCGCAGACCCCGCCCCCACGCGGGCCCCCGCCCGGCATGGAAGACTGGTCCTGCGCCTTGCCCTCGCTGCGGGGCTGATCGTTGCGATCGGCGCTTTCTTCCTGCTTCCCGCGCTCTCCAGGGCCCGTGAAGCAGCCATGCGGCCCCAACTGGCCCTGACGACCCCGAACACGGATGCCTCGGCGGTCTCCGGAAGGGAGGAGGCTCCCGTCAAGCCCGCGCTGGTGGACCAGTTGGCCGCGCCTAGAGAGTTCGATAACTACAACATCTGGGGCGAGGACTTTCGCTCGATGTATCCGCCCGACGCCGCCCAGCCCGCCGTGGGCGAGAGGGAGCAGCCCGAATTCACCGCCCAGCCCGCCCGGCAGAACATCCGGGCTGAGTTCACGGACGAGCCCGGGGCGTTTGTCGAAATAGACGAGGGTTCGGCCGCCAGCCCGCGCCCGGCCAACGAGGAGGCGTCAAAGGTTGACGCGCTCGCCGCCGTTCCGGCCCCGCAACCGGAACCTGCCGCGCCCGACAAGGAGCAGACTGCGGCCGCCGCCCCCCCGGCCCCGCCAAGTGCGGGACCGCAAGACGGGAGTGCGGGCGGATCGCAGCATGTCGTTGACGCCCAACCGAAACCGGCGGTCGAGGATGACTCGTGGGGCGTTGTCGGCCCGACGCCCGCCCCCGGCGCGGTTGTCATCGGGGGCAAAGGCGATTCCCCCGCCGCCCCACCCACCCGACTGAACGTCCGCGCCGACTTCACGGACAAGGTCGAGGCGTCTGTGGCTTCGGGCGTGAACACCATCGGGGGCCTGCCCGCGTCAGATGAGGCGAAGGGGCGGGCCGGCGCGCTGGGCGGGGCGCAGGTGCCCGCCGAGGTGCGCGACCAGCTGCAGGCGCTGGGCTATTTGTCCGACAAGGACGGCCTGGACCGCCGCTTCTACTGGAACCGGCCGGTGCCCGCGCCGGGGTCGGAGTCCTACGCGCCGATCACGGAGAACGCCTTCACCCGCGTGGCGGACGCGCCGCTGTCCACCTTCGGGGTGGACGTGGACACGGCGTCCTATGCGAATGTGCGGCGCTTCCTGACGCAGGGCACGCTGCCCCCGCCGGACGCGGTGCGCGTGGAGGAGCTGGTCAACTACTTCCGCTACGAGTACCC
>JAKPUV010000991.1 GCA_029554925.1 Candidatus Hydrogenedentota bacterium
GGCCCCCGCCAGCACGCGCCAGTCGCCGCGCATGGGCGCGCCGTACCACTGGAGGGAGACGGTCCACATCAGGAGCGACACGCAGAAAAACACGAGCGTGTACGGCAGCAGCTTGCCCAGGACGGCCACGGCGGCGCTGCCGCCCGCCGCCTCCAGCCACTCCCCGGCGGTGCGCCGGCGCAGCTCGCCCGCCGCGGCGCGCACCGTCACCACGACGATGAACCCCTGCAGCAGCGTCGGCAGCAGCGCGGGCAGCAGGAAGAAACCGTAACTGGTGCCGGGGTTGAACAGTCCGCGCTGGTCCACCAGGACCGGTTCCATCCGCGCCCCGGCCTGGCCGGGGGACTCGCCGCGGGCAATGCGGGCGCGCCGCTCCATCTCCCCGCCCACGGACAGCACCGCCTCGCGCACGGCGCGGTTGATGAGGCCGCTTGTCAGAAACCACTGGTTGTTGAAGAAGACCGTCACCGTCGGCGCGTCGCCCCGCAGCGCGTCGCGCGAAAGGCCGGCAGGCAGATGGAGCAGGCCGTAGGCATCGCCGCGCCGCACCGCCGCGGCCCCCTCCGCCAGGTCGTGCACCTTCAGACGGGTGGCCAGCGCGGGGGTGGCGTCCACGGCGCGGATGAGGCGGCGCGAGAGGGCGCTGTTGTCCTGGTCGCACACCGCCACGGGCAGGTCGCGGGGGATGTCCCGGGAGAAGATGGCCGTCATGAGCAGAAAGGTGGCCGGGGGCAGGACCAGCAGAAACACCAGCATGAACGTGCTTCCCGCGATGCGCCGCGCCTCGCGGCGGACCACGGCCCAAAAGCCCCGGCGGACCGGGGGGATGGCGGGGCCGGCCGCGCTCATCGGTCCGTCAGGAGCCGGCGCAGCCAGGCGAGGGGGTCGGGCCGGGGCTCCGCGCCCCAGGGCACCACGACGGACATGCCCGGCCGCAGCCCCTCCACGGGGGCCACGGGCCGCGCGCGCACCTCGAAGGTTTTCAGGTCGAAGCCCCCGGCGATGCTGGTGGCGCGCCAGGTGGCGAAGTCGCCCAGGGGGGCCAGGTAGCTCACCTCCATCTCCACCTCCGCGCCGTTCAGCGCGGGCACGCCGCCCGCGAGGCGGTCGCCGAGTTTCATGCCGCCCAGCCAGTCCTCGCGCACCGAGAAGGTCACCCAGCGGTCCTCCGGGTCAATCATGGTGACGATGGGCATGCCCGCCGCCGCCAGCTCGCCGGCGTTCACGATGTGCTCCACAAT
>JAKPUV010001023.1 GCA_029554925.1 Candidatus Hydrogenedentota bacterium
GACCTGCGGGTGGGCATGATCGGGCTGGACACGTCGCATGTCACCGCGTTTACCCAGCTGCTGAACGACCCGGCCAACCCGAAGCATGTGCCGGGGGCGAAGGTGGTGGCGGCGTTCAAGGGGGGCAGCGCCGACATTGAGTCCAGCGCCTCGCGGGTGGACGGCTACACGAAGGAGCTCCAGGAGAAGTGGGGCGTCAAGATATACGACACCATCGAGGAGATGTGCGCCCAGGTGGACGTCGTGATGCTGGAGAGCGTGGACGGGCGGCCGCATCTGGAGCAGGTCCGGCCGGTCCTCGCCGCGAAGAAGCCGGTGTTCATTGACAAACCCGTCGCCGGGTCCCTCAAGGACGCGGTGGAAATCTTCCGGCTGGCGAAGGAGGCGGGCGTGCCCTGCTTCACCGCGTCGTCCTACCGCTTCTACCAGTCGCTGAAGGACGCCATGAAGGCGGACATCGGCCCGGTGAAGAGCTGCATCTCCATTGGGCCGTGCCACCTGGAGGAGCACCACCCCGACCTGTTCTGGTACGGGGTGCACCCCACGGAGGCGCTTTTCACGGTCATGGGCGCGGGCTGCGTCTCCGTGACGCGGACCACGTCGGCGGACACGGACGTGGTCACGGGCCTGTGGGCCGACGGCCGGGTCGGCGTGCTCTACGGCATCCGCACCAGCGGAACGCCGCACAAGGTGGTGATTTTCGGCGAAAAAGGCGTCAGCGAGCAGGAGAACAGCGGCGACTATGCCAACCTTGTCGTCGAGGTCGTGAAATTCTTCCAGACCGGAGTCGCCCCTGTCTCCCCCGAGGAGACGCTGAACATGTTCGCGTTCATGGAGGCGGCGGACGAGAGCAAGCGCCGGGGCGGCGCCCCAGTGACCATCGAAGAGGTGATGGCCGCCGCGGGGAAGTGACCCATGCGGCGGATTTCGGGAGCGGCGCGATGAGGACAATGGTCTTTCCGGTCATGCTGTTGTCAGCCGGGTGCCTGGTGCTGGCCGGGTGCGGAGCCCTGTTTCCCCCGGCGTCCGTGACGGACCTGACGGTGGACACGGGGCCGGGGCGGGTGACGCTGACCTGGACCAACCCCGGCGACCGCGACCTGGCGGGCATCCGCGTGATGCGGCGGCCCGACGCCTACCCGGTGTCGCCGGAGGACGGGATGCTGGTGTACGACGGCCTCGGAACCACCATCACAGAGACGGGGCTCGCCCCCGGGGCACGGCTGTTCTATGCCGTGTTCGCCTATGACGGATACGGAAACCACGCGCCGGCCGCCGGGGTGACGGTCACGGTGCCGGGGGCGTAGGGGCGGAGAGGCAGAGGAGACCAGACGTGCAAAAGATGACGCGACGCGGTTTCATCGCGGCAGGGACCGCGGGGGTACTGGGCGGAGGCTGGCTTGCGGCCACACAGCACGCGGCACCGCCTGTTCCGTTGACCGTGGCGGTGATCAACGACCTGCACATCACGAAGCCGGAAACCACCTCGCTGCCCGATGCGGCGGTGGAGGCCATTAATCGGGACGACCGGGTGGCGCTGACGGTGGTGGCGGGGGACCTCGTGGGGATGGCCTGCAAGTCGCAGATGGAATGCGCCGCGGCCTGTGTCAAGCGGCTGAGAAAGCCCTTTCTGGCCCTTCCGGGGAACCACGACGTGCTGCCGATCCCCACGCGGGGACTGGTGGAGTTTCAGCGCGGTTTCGGTGAGCCGCACTGGACACGCGACCTGGGCGGATGGACCCTCATCGGGTTCAACTCCTGCGAGGGCATGGAGAGCGATGTGACGGTGCCCGTGGGCGAGCTGGACTGGCTGCGCGCCCGGCTCGCGGAGACGGACCCCGCCCGGCCCCTCGCCCTGTTCTGCCA
>JAKPUV010001038.1 GCA_029554925.1 Candidatus Hydrogenedentota bacterium
TGGCGAGGCGCTCGTGCAGTTTGGCGCGGTCAATCACGCTGATCTCGTGGGTGCCCGCGTGGGCCACGAGAACCGAGGCGCCGTCGGGCGTGCAGGCGACGCCCCAGGGGTTCGCCGCGCCCATGTCCACGTCGTCCAGCAGAACCGTGTTGACCAGCGCGCCCGCGGCGGCGTCAACGACCGTGAGGGCGTTGGTGTTCATCCAGCCGCGCTCGAGCTGGGTGGTCGGCATCTGGTACCGCGCGAGGATGTGGGTGACATAGGCGAACTTGCCGTCGGGGGAGATGCAGACCCCCTGGAGGCTGTTGCTGCCGTTCGGCAGGGCCAGCGTCGCGGTAACGGCCCGGGAGGCGGTGTCAATGACGGACACGGCGGAGCCGGTGTAGTCGCCATTGGACGGTCCGGCGGGCATGAGGTTGGCCACGATCAGGCGCGCGCCATCCGGCGTGACGGCGGCGGCGACGGGCTCGCGCGTCACGGGGATGCGCGCGAGGACGGTCTTCGCCGCCAGGTCCACGACGGCCACGTCGTTGTTGAACCGGTTGCAGACGTAGAGCAGCGCGCCGTCGGGGCCGACCACGGGCGCGGCGGGGGTGTGGCCCACGGCGATCTCGGCCTGCACCTTGCCGGAGGCGGCGTCCACGGCGCGCACAACGCCCGCCGGCACCGCCCCGGTCACATAGAGGGTCTTGCCGTCGGGCGACAGGGCGACACCGCCGGGCGCGTCGGGCAGGTCAATCCGGCGGACGACCTTGCCCTTCTCCGCGTCCACCACGGCCACGGCGTTGGCCGTCGCCTCGGTGACGTAGAGGGTCTTGCCCGCCGCGTCCGCCGCGATGAACTCGGGCGAGCGGAAGACGCCGTCGGCGGCCGCCGCGGCGCCGCACAGCGACAGGATCCCGATGCCCAGGCACGCCGCCAAAACGGCCCATGTTCCCCGAAAACGCCGCGTCTTGATCATGACCAATCCTTCCCTTGCCGGATTCAGTTCCGGTCGTAGACCTTTGTCTCCCTGTATACAGACTCGCGGTTGCGGATTTCCGCCGCGCGCCGCAGTTCATACCGTTGTTCGCGCTCCTGGTCGAGGGGGCAGGCGACGAACCCGTCCATGTCCGCCCGGGGCCGCGCCCGGAGCTGGTCGCGGCCCGCCTCGATGATCTCCACCGCCTCCTTGTACGCCGCCCGGTCCTTCTTTTTCAACCCCTGCACGCACGGGCTGAGCCGGGGCCGCTCAAAGGCGATCTGCGGGCCGCGGTCCCGGGAAAAGTTCATCAGATCCCGGAAGCGCACCCCCGTGAGGGCGGTGAGCCGGTCCACCTGCGCGTCGTCCAGGGGGCTGCGCCCCGCCAGGTTCTCCGGGTAGGCTGACGCGTATTCGGGATAGTAGGGCGCGTTAATGTCCACCCAGGTCACGATGCGGTCGAACTCCTCGGGGCTCAGCTCCACGCCCTCGTGCCCGTCGAGGAGCACCCGGACGAGCTTGCTGGCGTGGGAGCCCCAGGAGAGGGCGGGCTGGGTCTGCGCGGGGCCGGCGCCCACGGCGGCGATGTATTTCTTCCGCCACAGCTCGTTGTAAGAGGCGTTGAAGACCAGGTCGCGGTCCCCCGCGAGGGTGAGGGCCTTCCCGGCGTCCTTCCCGAAGTCATGGCATCGCACGCAGTGGCGGTCGAAGACCGGCTGCACCTCGCGGGTGTAGCTGAAGGTGCGCGCGGGGCCGTGCCACCCAGTGAGGGCGTCCGGCGGACGGCGCAGGGCGCGCGGCTGGGCGGACAGCAGGGACGGCACCGAACCGAGCCGGTGCTCGTGGCAGCCCACGCAGCCCTGGGTCTCCCCGGACTGGATGACCGTGCCGCTGCGCATGGACTGCACCATCATCCCCCGCTCGTCCAGCAACTGGAAATAGAGGAAGGTGTCGGACGGCGCGGAGAAGTAGGCGGAGCCGTCCTCCTCCACGGGCACCGTGCCGAGGATGGTCTTGTTGTTGAAATCGTGCCAGGCCATGGCGGGTGCGGCCTGCCCCTGGCCCTCCCAAGGGGGCTGGGTCCAGTGGCGCTTCTCGGGGGACGCCACCACGCGCAGCCACTTGACCGTGCCGCGCGCCACCCCCTCCATGTGGGTGCCCTCGTACACGTCGGCGACGTAGAATTTTCCACCGTCGCTTGCATAGTCGCGGCGCTCGGGCGTTGCGGGCGGACGGAACCGCGGCGCGAGCGGCATGGGGTCGAAACAGCCCCGGGCCGACTCGTCGGCCCCCTCGGCGTGCAGGAGGATCTCGTTGCCGAAGACATCCACAAGATAGATGCCCATGACCTCGCCGACACCGGTCATGCGGGAGCAGAGGAAGTATTTGTCGCTGAGCGGGTACGGGTCCTCGTATTTCGGCGACACGGGGATGAAGCTGTCGAAGTTGAAGCGGGCACCGTCGCCGTCGCCCACCCGCTCAATGGCGTCGGCCGGCCAGGTCCGCAGGACGGAGGGGCTGCGCACACCGCCCGGCGCACCGTCGAGGCCGAGCCGCCGGTCAATGAGCGCCAAGGCCCCCCAGGGCCGGTCGTGGCAGGAGCCGAAAATGCAGAGCGTCTGATCGGTGCCGGGCACCGGCCGCGCATCCAGGACCGCGCCGGGGGACGGGGTGTTGTTCCCCCAGTACACGGCGTGGTTGGTGCCGTCGGGGAAGACGGTCCAGAGGCCCTGGGCGTCGCCGAAGTTGCGGTCCACGTACTCCCACCGGTAGTAGAGGATGCGGCCGTCGGGCAGGAGCGCGCCGTGACCCTCGAAGAGGGTGCTCTTGCCGATCTGGACAATGTTCGCGCCGTCGGCGTCCATGCGGAAGAGGTTGCACATGATGTGCCGGTTGCACATGCAGTACTTCGGCTCGCGGGAGGAGGAGAAGGCGATGCCGCCGTCGGGCAGGTAGAGGGGGTCTATGTCGGAGACCGCCGGGGCGAAGGTCAGCTGGGTGAGCCCCGAACCGTCGGCGTTCATCTCGTGGATGTGGTAGTCGTCCCGGATGTCCCGGCGGAGGGAGAACACGATCCGGGTCCCGTCAAAACTGACTTCCGGGTCGCGGACGATCCCCTCGGGCACATCCAGCAGGGTGCTCACGCCGCCGGTGGCGGGGTCGAGAAGGCGCAGGGCGCCGCCGCCCTCGAAACTGGCCGTGTTGATCTCCCCGGTTTGAAACATGGTTGCGGTGTTGTGGTGGTCGGGCTTGTACTGGCGGCGGGACACATAGAGGATGGGCCGGCCCGACAC
>JAKPUV010001344.1 GCA_029554925.1 Candidatus Hydrogenedentota bacterium
GGCTTCCCGGAGATCACCCGCGACAACTGGAACGGCGGCGTCCATTTCGCCCCCGACGGCGAGGCCACCGAGAAGACCCTGCGCGTCAACACCCCCTATGTCGTCGCCCCCGTGGCAACACAGTCCGCCGAAGACGCCTTCGAGGCGGTGCTCAAACAGGCGGGATGCTCGCTGCGGCGGGACACGGTGGATACGCGCATCGTCCATGAAGTGCGCACCGGCACCGCCACATTTGGCGAAACCTACAAAGGCGGCGGCAGGGGAATCATAGACTCCCAGGCCGCCGTCGGCGGCTGGCCCGAACTTCAAAGCCTCCCCGCTCCCCCGGACACCGACCACGACGGCATGCCCGATGAGTGGGAACGGGCCAACGGCCTCGACCCCGCCAACCCCGCCGACGGGACGGAGGTCGGCCCGGACGGATACACCCGTCTGGAGGGGTACCTGAACTCCCTGGTCTGAAGGCGGGGCAGGAGTCCTTTCACCAAAAAAGAAGGGGTTGACTTCCGCCGCCGGAGGTGATATCATTTCGATATGGTTTTGAAAGGAGACCAGAACATGGTTACCAGAGATGTGCAAAGGACTGTCGCCAACGGGTGGATGATGGTCTTTCTCCTCTTCACAACAGGCATCCTGATCGCCTCGGGAATCGTCTGGGGGGCCGCCAACGAGGCCGTGCCGGTCGTTGTCGTGCTCGCCCTTCTCGGCACGGTATGGCTGGTCTGTGCGGGGGGCTTCTTCACCCTCCAGCCGAACGAGGCCGCAGCGCTCATCCTGTTCGGCAAATATGTGGGCACGGTGCGCGAGAGCGGGTTTCACTGGGCGAACCCGTTTTACCTCAAGCGCAAGGTGTCCCTGCGCCGCCGCAACCTGAACGGGGCGACGATCAAGGTGAACGACCTGCGCGGGAACCCGATCGAGATCGCGGCGGTCATGGTGTGGCGGGTGGCGGACGCGGCCAAGGCCATTTTCGACGTGGACCATTTTGAGAACTACGTCGCCGTCCAGAGCGAGGCGGCCCTGCGGCACATGGCGATGGCCTATCCCTACGACGACTTCCACGCGACGGAGGAGATTTCCCTGCGCGGCAGCACGGACGAGGTGTCGAAGGCGCTCCAGCAGGAGGTGCAGGAGCGGGTGGCCCCGGCGGGGGTGGTGGTGGAGGAGACCCGGCTCGCCCATCTTGCCTACGCGGCGGAGATCGCGGGGGCCATGCTCCAGCGCCAGCAGGC
>JAKPUV010001156.1 GCA_029554925.1 Candidatus Hydrogenedentota bacterium
CCGCTTCAGGAACGCAAGGGCCTCGCAGCCGCTTCGCACCCGGTGGATCCCGTTGGCGGGCAGATTCTTCCTGAGAACCTCGAACGTCGCCTCGGTCCTTGCCCGATCGAAATCGCCCAACAGGATGTCCGCCGGCCTGCCGCGCACGGGCCTTTCCCCGGCGGACGACGGCGCATGGCGCCGGCTCCGGCCGGCATCGACATCGACGAGAAGGACATGGGCCGCCATCGGTTCCATCCTTCCTGCCTGATCCGCCCGTCACGGTTTCCGCGCATCCCGCCCGCCTCATCGGTAGACGATCCTCCCGCCTTCCGCGCGGGCCAGCGGGTGCAGCCGGTGGAGATCGGCTCTCCGGGGGCCCAGGATGTGCCGCACCGGCACGCCGCGGACCGTCAGGGCATCGGCGATGAGCCAGCGGTGGCAGCGCCAGGGCACCGCCTCGGCACAGAGGATCGCCGTCGGGCATTCGCGGGCGGCCTCGATCAGGCGTCCCAGGGCCGCCTGGAACCCGTCGGTCAGCATGTAGTCCGCATACCCGCGGAACCCCCCGCTGGTCAATCCCCGGTTGGGCGAGTCCGTCCGGGGCTTTCGCCAGCCGCCGAGCTCCTTCATGTGCCTGTACCCGATATTGGCCGCTTCGAGGGCCCCCGGGAGAGAATCGATGCCGAACTGCGGATGAAGGCGCGAACGGGGGACCGTGCGAACATCGACGACGCGCCGGATCCCGTGCGCCCGGAGCAGCCCCAGGAACTCCTCCAGGCTGCGCGTCGAGTGGCCGATCGTGTAGATGACATCCTTTCCCATCGCGAGAGCCGTTCCGGCAAGGTCTTTCCGCAACGGGGAAACCCCTCCCGGCCCGCGTTTCCACGGGACGGGGGGTTCTCCATCGGGCGTCACGGACGGGCGGCTGCCCGTCTCAGGACTTCACGGCCCGGGCGACCTCCCGGCCGAGGCCGGCGCAGGCCTCGAGGTCGGCCGGTTTGGGCTGCCACTTGGCCCTCACGCCGGGGCAGACGACGGGGATCTTGCAGCGCTGCAGGTGCTCCTCGATGATCTTCACCGACTCGCCGCTCCAGCCGTAGGACCCGAAGGCCGCGCCGATCTTGTTCTGGAACCGCAGCCCCCGCAGGTCCTCGAGGATGGGCGAGATCGTCGGGAGCACCCCCTGGTTGACCGTGCAGGAGCCGAGGATGACGGC
>JAKPUV010001167.1 GCA_029554925.1 Candidatus Hydrogenedentota bacterium
AAGAGGCGGAACGCCGCCTCGGGGATTTCCGACAGCGCGATGTCCATGTCCTCTATCGGCACCTCCTCCTCCGGCGGCTCCACCCACCACCAGTCCACAAGGTCCACCTGCCGCCCGGCCTGCAAAAGTCCCGCCAGCACCCGGTACAGTTCCGCGGTGGCGGCCACCGCGTCCTCCTCCTCCTCGTACCAGTCCACCGGTGGACCGAATCCGAGTTCCCGCGAGTTTCCCGACAGATGGCGGAAGGTGCATCCGCAGTGGCTCTTGGACTGAACCTCCCACCGCCGGGGATGCTGGAGCCGTGATGCGGGGGCCTCTGGGAAGGTTTCCGGCAGGGGGAAGAAGCGGAGCCCTTCCGTGTTGTGGACGGAGAGGTCCTCGGGACCGTCCGTCGAGAGGCAGACAAAGTAGCACATGAAGTGGCCCTTCCCCGCCCGTCGGCGGCCGGTCACGCCCCGCGGGCGCGGAGTTTTGCGTCTATGAACTGCCGGTGGTTGAGCCGCAGCAGGTCCATGAAGCGGTGGGCGAGATGGTCCTCGTGGGCGCTGAGGACGCCGTCGGCGAGGAAGACGCGCCACAGCTCCTCCATCATCCAGACGCGCTCCTCCTGCGTGAACTGCGCATTGACGGTGTTGGTGTGCTCGAAGAGGCCGATGCTGCCTTCCCGCGCGGCGGCGCAGGCGTCGAACAGGTCGCGCACCTCGTCCTCTCCGAGGCCGAACTTGCCGCGCAGGGTCTCCGCCGCGCTGGCGGTCTCGGCGGGGTCGAGGGTGTTGTCCGCCGCGGCTGCCTCCAGCAGGAGCATGCACACGGCCCGCTGCAGGCGCTTCTCGCGCGCCTCCTCCCGCTCGCCCGGGTCGGCCTTGCGGAACCACGAACCCAGCATGGCGTCACTTCCCCCCTTCAAACAGGATGCGGACCTTCGGTCCCGTGAAGTGCTCGCCCGCGCCGGGGGTCAGCTCGGCCCAGTGCCGCTTCTTCAGCGGCCCGGAGGGGTCGAGGTCGTTGACCAGCAGGGAGAACCCCGCGGTGCCGCCCGCCTTCAGGGCGAGCCAGGGCAGCTCCCCGGCGGGCAGCGCCGCCTCGTACACCGTGCGCCGCCCGTCGCGCTTCACGGCAAGCGGCACGGCGGCGGTGACGGAGTCCACGCTCTTGTCGGGCCGCTCATGGGAGAAGACCTGCGGCCCCTTCGGCGTGAGGCTGAAGCTCCAGTTGGACTCCTCCACCCAGAACTCCACGCTGTCGTTCATCCAGACCGTGTCGCCCGCGAAGGGCTGGAAGAACTCGTTGTCCTCCGCTTCCACGGCGATGTAGAGATTCTTTTCGTCCCACATCACCCGGGTAAAGGCCCGGAGGTCTTCGGTGTCGGCGGGGTCATAACTCACGCCGTAGGTCAGCGGCGCGGCGGGCGCGGCGCCCCACTCCGATAGGTCGCCGTCCAGCGTGACGGGGCCCTGCGCCTTCGGCGCCCTCAGCGTCGGCACCAGGTTAATCTCCCGCGCGAGCGCCAGCGGCTTCCCCGTCTCCGGGTTGTCCACTTCGCCCTTCAGCGCGGGCACGGGGAAACGCGCCGTCCCCTCGGACCGCACGCGCGCGGTGGCCCGCGCCGTTTCGCCGGGCGCGGCGTTCAGGGTCATCTCGGGCGGGTCCACGACCCAGCCCGCGGGCACGTCCCACCGGAACACGCCCCCGGCGGGGACCGCGAAGGGGTTCGTCAGGGTCATCGCCACGTCGCCCTCGAAGGGCTCACCCAGCGGCACGGCGACCTCCTCCGTGGAGAGCATGCCCTTCAGGGCGCGCGCCCGCAGCACGCCCGCCTCCGTGACCGTGTCCGCGGGCAGCGTCGCGTGCGGCTTCACCACCGTCCACGACACGTCGTCCCCGCGCACCTTCACGGCGAGATAGCAGAAGAACCCGCCCTCCTCCGGCTCGCGCACGCCGCCCCCGGCGCTGCCCGCCACGGCATACTGGACGCCGTCGCGCTCGCCCCAGTGGCGGTAGTAGTGCAGGTGTCCGGCGAACACGGCGCGCACGGGATACGGCTTGATCATCTCCGCGATGTGCGCCCAGTCGCGGTCCCAGTTGCCCATGAACAGCGGCGCGTGGAGGAACAGGAAGAGGTGGCGGGCCGTGCTCGCCGCGAGGGCCGTCTTCAGCCACTCCCGCTGCGTCGCGCTGAACCCGTCCGGGTCGCCCGGCTCCTCCGTGTTCAGCACGACGCACTCCACGTTCCCCCGGCGCACGGTGTAGTTGAACGGGCCGACCCGCTCCTCGTACACCCGCAGCACCTCCGGGTC
>JAKPUV010001170.1 GCA_029554925.1 Candidatus Hydrogenedentota bacterium
AGCCCTCAGTGTTCATTGGCGGAATTCCCGCCCACGACGGTCTGGGGCTCGCCATGACGCGTTTCCCCCCGTCACCGCGAACGAAGCCCCCGTCATTGCGAACGAAGTGAAGCAATCGCTTGTCGGCAGCGTGTCGGCAGAGGGCATGGCGGGCACGGGATGGCCGCGCTTCGCTCGCCATGACGCGTTGACGGTCGGCTCTTCGCGAGACCGCCGAGCATCCCGTCATCGCGAGGGAGCGCAGCGGCCGAAGCGATCTCGTTCCCGGAATGCCTCCAGCATGCATGACCTGATGTCCGGCCCCCCGCGTTTCCGCCCGTTCATCGCCCCGGCCCCCCGGCGTCTGCTACCATTGCCCCTCCACGGCCTTTTTCGCCGTGGGGGAATGGACGCATGAGCGAGGCGGACACAGCACACACCCCGGCGCGGGGCGCGCGGGGCACGGACCTGACCACGGGCAGCGTGCCCCGGCACCTGCTGGTTTTTTCGCTGCCCATCCTGATGGGGAGCCTGCTGCACACGGCGTACATGGTGGTGAACGCGGTGTGGATCGGGCGCTTTCTGGGCGCGGAGGCCATGTCCGCCATCACGGTGACCTTCCCCGTCTTCTTTGTGCTGATGGCCGTGGCGGGGGGGCTCACGCAGGCGACGAGCATCCTGGTGTCGCAGGCCTACGGCGCGCGGGACTATGACCGGGTGGTGCGGGTCATCGGAAACTCAACGGTCCTCATCGGGTTGGTGGCGGCGCTCTGCCTGGCCGCGGGCATGGCGGGGGCCGGGCCGGTGCTGCGGGCCATGCGCACGCCGCCGGAGGTGCTGCCCATCGCGGTGTCGTACTTCCGCGTGTTTCTCTGGACCACGCCGTTCATGTTCGGCGTGTTCCTGCTGGCCTCGGCGCTGCGGGGCGTGGGCGACTCGAAGACGCCGCTGTGGTTCCAGGGGGGCTCCCTGCTGCTCACGGCGGCGCTGGACCCGCTGCTGATGTTCGGGGGACTGGGCCTGCCGCGCCTCGGGCTCAACGGCACCGCGTATGCCACCATTTTCTCGCAGGCCCTGGCGCTGGGCGCGCTGGCCTGGCATCTGCACCGCCGGAACCACATCGCCGCGCCGCATTGGCAACGTCTGCGCGTGGACGGGCCGACAACGCGGGTCACCCTGCGGATCGGCGTCCCCTCCATGCTCCAGCAGCTGCTGGTGTCCGTGGGCATGATGGTGATCGTGGGGCTGGTGAACCCCTTCGGCGCGCACAGTTCCGCGGCCTTCGGCATCGCCATGCGCATAGACCAGAT
>JAKPUV010001172.1 GCA_029554925.1 Candidatus Hydrogenedentota bacterium
GAATCGCGAGCGAAGAACGGAGAAGGCTATCCTCTCGCCGCAGCCTTTGTTGCTTTCCTGTTTCAACAGTACGGCCCCAAACGTTTTGAAGCGGCCTGTAAGGGCAAGTGGAAGAATCTCGACGCCATGTCCCTGTCTGTATATGGCTGCTCCGCCCAACAGCTGGAATTGGCATGGCGGGAATCCCTGAAGAACCAAGCTCTTCAAGCTGAGAGGGCCAAAACCATCGCAAAGGCGTCTATTCCCAAGTCAATGATGTCGGGGAAATGGGCGGTCGTCTATGAAGATGGTGAAGATCGGATTTTTGTTTTCGAGGGAGGACGCGTTCACGACGAGGACGCCGGCATTTCAGGCACGGTGACACAAACTCGCGTCAGCACATTTCTTCTTGATTTCGGCCAGGGAAGAACGGAACGGTGGCTCCACAACGAGCGGCACGCCACATGCAGCATTGTCAAGTATCCGGGATCTCCCCAAGCCATCGCAGGCAAGGCGACCAAAGCAAAGAAGTAGCCGATGCGGCAGAAGATAACGTGTCCGAGGGTGGTCAACCCTATACTCTTTGCCTCCGACCCTAGAACCTCATCATGCCCCCCGCCGCGCCGGGGGTGACCTTTTCGCCGAAGGCCCCCTGCAGTACCCCGACGGCGGCCTCGCCGGTGCAGTGGCAGGGGACGATCAGGGCCGGGTTCAGCGTGCGGAGCGTCTCCAGCGTGCGGGCCATGCGCCGGTCCCCGGCGTTGACCAAGTGGAACCCGCCGAAGAGCGCGCGCAGGGGCCGGCCACCGGTCCGGTTGCGCACCAGCATGAGCGTGTTCATCAACCCGGCGTGGCAGCAGCCGGTGAGCACAACGGTGCCCTCCGGCGTCTCCATCCACAGCGACAGGTCGTCCGGGAGCAGGTCCGGCTTCGTGCCCCCGGGATCCAGGAAGAACGGCCCTCCCGTGTCCTCAAAGGGGTCCAGACGGGGCACGGGCCCCGTGATCCACACGCCGGGCACCGCGGGCACCGGCGCCGTCACCCGGCGCAGCCGTCCATCGGGCAGGGCCGTCAGCGCCTCCCGCGCCGCGGGGGGCATCCCGATCTCGCGGGGCTGGCCGTCGCGCACGGACCAGCGCGGCGCAAACACCCCGGGATGGCACCACACCGCCGCGCCGGGCGCGCGCGCCAGCGCGAGGGGCATCCCCCCGGTGTGGTCATAGTGTCCGTGGCTCAGCACCATGGCCTCCACCCCCGACAGATCCGCGCCGAGGGCGTCGGCGTTGGCCCCGAGGACGGCGCCGGTCTGCCCCGTGTCAAACAGGATTTTCCGCCCGCCCGCCTCGACGAGGACGGCAAAGCCGTGCTCGACGGCGAGGCCCTCCCGGGCCAGGTTGTCCACGAGTATCGTGATCGTGACTTCTTTCAGCATTCACCCGGCTCCTTGCGACGGGCCCATGACCATGGACCCGCACGGACAGACCACGGACGTACACGGACACTGGGTGGCGCGGTTTCTCAGTGGTCGCAGGCGTTCTGGCCCGTTTCCAGGGACTGGGCGAGGAAGGCCGCCACGAGGGTTTCCGGCTCCTCGGCGGGGGCGCCCGTCACCACCTCGATGCCCTGGGCGTCGAACAGCATCAGGGCGCGCTGGCCCATGCCGCCCGCGAGGATGACGTTCACCTTTTTCTCGCCGAGCCACCGGGGCAGCAGCCCGGGCTCGTGGGGCGGCGGGGTCACGTTCTCCCGCGAGAGGATCTTGCCCGTCTCCGGGTCAACGTCCATCAGGGCGAACTGCTCGCAGTGGCCGAAATGCAGGGCCAGTCTTCCGTCCGCCAGGGGGATTGCGATGCGCATCAGTCATTCTCCTTTTTCGTTGGGGGTTCAAGCGCGATGCCCCGGGACTTCGCCCAGGCAAGGTAATCTTCACAGGCCGCCCGCAGCGTGTTCGCCGCGAGCAGCGCGCAGTGGCGGGCGGCCTCCGGAAGGCCGCCCAGCGCCGCCAGGACATGCTCCTGTTCGATGCCCATGACGGTGTCGAGGGCGCGCCCGCGCGCCAGGCAGGTCGTCATGCTGCCCGCCGCCAGGGAGGAGCCGCAGCCCGTCGTGGTGAAGGACGCGTCCTCCACAAGGCCGTTCCACACGGCGACCCAGAACTCCATCGTGTCGCCGCAGGGCCCGGTGATCCGTGCGTTGCCGTTGTAGTCCTCCAGCGGCCCGTAGTTGCGCGGCGCGGCCGCGTGCTCCTGCGCCGTGGGGGAGAAGGCCCCGTGTTCCTCGGTTTCCATGTGCCTTATCCCTCCGTTAATGCCAGTTGCCGCCACAGCGCCCGGATGTCCTCCGCGCCGGGTGTGTCCGTCTCCACGGCGGACAGGCCCCGGAGCTGCGCCCGCGTGACGCCCGCGTCGTAGCGGATGCGGCCCGCGGGCTCGGCGCCCCTCTCCCGCGCGCGCCCCTCGATGCGGTCCGCCATCCCGGGGTTGATGTCCCACTTGTTCACGCAGACCGACGCGGGGATCTTGAAATGGTCCGCCAGCGCCAGCACGCGCTCCAGGTCGTGCTCTCCGGACACGGTCGGCTCGGTGACCGCCAGCACCCGCGCCGCGCCGGTCACGGACGCGATGACGGGGCAGCCGATGCCCGGCGGGCCGTCCACAATCACCAGCTCCCGGCCCTGCTCCCCCGCGACACGCGCCGCCTCGCGGCGGACCGTGGAGACGAGCTTGCCGGAGTTCTCCGCCGCCGTGCCGAGGCGGGCGTGGACCAGGGGGCCGCACCGGGTGTCGGACACCATCCAGACGCCGCAGTTGCGCTCGGGGAAGTCAATCGCGCCGACGGGGCAGAACCGCACGCAGACGCCGCAGCCCTCGCAGGCCGCCGGGTCTATGGTGAACACGGCGTCCCCCGCGCCCCGGCCGTTCCTGCGCACGGCCCCGTAGCGGCAGTGGGCCAGGCAGCCGCCGCAGGCGACACAGTCGGCCTGGCGGATGACCGCCTCGTTCCCGCTGAAAAAGTCGTGCCGTTCGCGGACCTGCGGCGAGAGGATCAGGTGCAGGTCCGCCGCGTCCACGTCGCAGTCCGCCAGCACGGCGTTCCCCGCGAGAACGGCGAGCGACGCCGTCACGCTGGTCTTGCCCGTGCCGCCCTTTCCGCTGATAACCACCAGTTCCTTCATGATGCCGTTTCCGTCACACCGTGACCAATTTGTCCGAGTCGCGGACCAGCTCGTAGTGGTCCTTGAGCGTCGAGAGCGGGCAGATTTCAGAGCCCGCGGAATCCCGAAGTTTCAGGCACGTGCCGCAGGCAAGGAAGACGCCGCCGGCCTGCGCCACTTTGCGGGCGAGGGCGGGCGCGTCGAACTTCGCGTCCTGGATGCGGTCCAGTTCCACGCCCCGGCCCGACAGAAAGATGCGGACCGTGTCGCCCTGCTCCAGGCTGTACAGCGCGAGCCGCAGGGCGTTGAAGACGGTCTCGGGGTCCGTCTGGGTAATGACCATGCCCAGTTTCATGGGGTGTCTCCTGCGTCCCGGTTGGGAATGTGATACACGCGGCCGTCCGTGCGCACCGTGCGCGCGCGGCCGTCCCGGACAAGCAGCTCCAGCCGTTTGAGGGCGTCCGAGGGCGGGATGCCCAGGCCCCGCGCCGTGTCCTCCACCGTGCAGGGGCGCCGCGCAAGCAGCGCCAGAATGTCCCCGTCGTCCGCCTGTTCCGCCGCGCCGGGGGCGGGCGCGCCGGCAATGATGTCCACCGGGCCGTCAAAGAGCCGCGCCAGCGCCTCCATGTCAGCGGCCGGCACGGCGAACGCGTCCCCCTCCGCGGGGGGGCGCGCCACCGTGTTGAGCTGGGTCCGGGCCGGCCGAATTTCCCGGACGGCCCGCGCCAGCTTGCGGGCTTCCTCTGCGACTCCTGTCACGCCTGCAAGCAGAAAGACTTCCAGCCAAACCTCACCGGAGAATGTTTTTGTGAATACCGTGAGCCCCTCGAGCATCCGCTCGAAGGAAATGTCCGCGTGGGGGCGGTTCACCCGGCGGAACAGCTCCGCGTCCGCCGCGTCAAGGGAGGGCGCCACCCTGTCGGCGGCGGCCAGGTCCTCGCGGACGTCCTCCCGCCAGAGCAGCGACCCGTTGGTCAGCACGGCCACGGGGGTGTCCGTGAGCGCCTTGATCCCGCGCAGCACCGCGCCGATGCCTGTGTGGAGTGTCGGCTCGCCGGAGCCCGCCAGGCTGATGTAATCCGGGCGGACGCCGCCGTCCAGTTTTCGCGCGACCTCCTCCAGCACCTCCGCCACAGGGGTGTGCGGGGCGCGCTCGCAGGTCTTGCAGGTGGTCCGGCCCAGCTGG
>JAKPUV010001174.1 GCA_029554925.1 Candidatus Hydrogenedentota bacterium
GTTGACATCGGGGGGGAAATGGTGTAAGATTGGTTCTACCAATGGGCCGGTGATGCCGTTGGATAACGCACCAAGTTCGGTTGTGAACTTAAACAAACAAGGAGAGATTGTAATGCGTAGACGTGGTTTCACCCTCATCGAGCTGCTGGTCGTGATCGCGATCATCGGCATCCTGGCGGCCATCCTGCTGCCCGCCCTGGCGCGCGCCCGCGAGGCCGCCCGCCGCTCCTCCTGCCAGAACAACCTGAAGCAGTGGGGCATTGTCCTGAAGATGTACAGCAACGAGGCCAAGGGCGGTTCGTACCCCCCCCTCCAGTTGGGCGCTTTCCCGCAGCAGAGCGGGGGCTCGAATGTCGTGTTTGACCTCGGCCCGAGCCTCTTCGCGCTGTATCCCGAGTATCTGACGGACGGCAACCTGCTGTTCTGCCCGTCGGACCCCGGTCTCGGCGACGCGCAGGACGGGATTATCGGCCCGAACGGCCAGCCCTGCCTTAACGTTGTCAGCCCCAGTTTCCCCCAGCACTGTGCCAGCCTGGTGGACGCCAGCTACGGGTATGTGGGCTGGGTCTTTGACCAGTTCGGCTACACGGCTCCCGGTGCCGACCTCACCACCATCGCCGCCCTCATGAGCCAGTTCTCTTCGGGCACCCCTTCGGAGGTGATCCCGTCTGACATGGCCACCGGCGGCCTTCCGCAGATCGTTGCCTTGCTGCAAACCATCGTTGGTTCCGGGGGATTCATAAGCGCGGTCACGACGCGTCCGCCGACGCCCCAGTCCACGGCGGCCATGGCCAGCGTGGTGGACGGCGACATCGAAATCACGAACAGCGCGTTTTTCGGCCTTGGCAACGGCGGCGGCAACAAGATCTACCGTCTCCGCGAGGGCATCGAGCGCTTCCTGATCACGGACATCAACAACCCCGGCGCGAGCACGCAGGCGCAGAGCACCGTGCCGATCATGTTCGACTTCGTGGCCATTGACACGTCGGCGTTCAACCACATCCCCGGCGGCTCCAACATCCTGTTCATGGACGGCCATGTGGAGTTCCAGCGCTACAGCGCGAACGCCACGGACACGCTGTGCAACCAGCTCGTGGCGAACACCCTCGGCGTGCTGGCCCCCGCGCTCTCCTGATCGCGGCACCCCCCGACCCTGATGATCAAGGGCCCGGAACCAAACGGTTCCGGGCCCTTTCCCTTTTCTGCGGGGCCGCCTGGGATGCCGGGGGCAGGATGCCGCCCGGAGGCCGCGCCCGCCCTCGGCAATAGGCGGATGTCCCGCCGGGATGAACAGCACCAACCCATGGATGCGGGGGGCATTCGCTCGCTTTCTCCCGACGCTTCAGTGCGATTGTCCGGAGGCCTTGCGGGTTGCGGCATGTCCGGGGGGTGTGCGATGTTACTCTGTGGGCCGCATGGGGCGGCCAGGAGGCGCGATGACGGACAGCCGGGACATATCCCCCCTGTGGTATCAGCGGAGCTTCGGCGCGCTGTATCCGCTGGTCTATGCCCACCGGAGCCCGGAGGCGGCGGCGGGGGAGGCGCGCTTTGCCGCGGAGGCCGTCGGCCTGGGCACGGGGGACCGCGTGCTGGACCTGTGCTGCGGCGCGGGGCGGCATGCGGCGCATCTGCTGGCGAGGACCCGCCGGGTCACGGGGCTGGACTGGTCGCCGGAGCTGCTGGCGGCGGCGCGGGCCGGGCTGGGGGGCGCGGCGGCGCTGGTGCGGGCGGACATGCGGGCGCTGCCTTTCGGCGGGGTCTTTGACGTTGTGTTCAATTTCTTCACGAGCTTCGGGTATTTCGCGGACGACGCGGAGAACGCGCGGGCGGCGGGGGAGATGGCGCGGGTGCTGAGGCCCGGCGGGCGGCTGTTTCTGGACCATATCGGCGCGGCGTGGGCGGCGGCGCGGCTGGTGCCGCGTTCGGAGCGCGGGCAGGACGGCCTCCGCATCGTGGAGGAGCGCTGGCTGGACGGCGGCGACCCGCCCGCGCGGGTGAACAAGGTGACGACGGTCTGGCGGGACGACGCGTGTCTCGGGCGCTTCCCGGAGTCGGTGCGGCTGTACACGCCGGAGACGCTGGGGGCCGTGCTGTCCGGGGCGGGGCTGGCGGTCGAGCGGGTGTTCGGCGACTACCGGGACGTACCCCCCGGCCCCGACGCGCCCCGGCTGATCTTTGTGTGCAGAAAGGGCGGGTGAGATGACGATGGATTTCGCGGCAGCCTGCGCGTCCGGCGACCCGGCGGCCTGCGCGCTCCTCGGCGGGCCGCACGGGCGGCTGTTCGACGCGCCCGGCCCCGTGCCCGCGCCGCCGCCGGAGGTCGTCGCCGAAATAAACGCGCACCAGGTGCGGCTGGGCACGGCCGCGCGGATTCCCGACGGCGCGCGGTTCATCGTCACGGGCCAGCAGCCCGGTATCTTCGCGGGGCCGATGTACACGGTGTACAAGGCGGCCACGGCGGTGCTGTTGGCGAAGGAATTGGAGGTTGCGGCCGGCGCGCCCTGCGTGCCCGTGTTCTGGACCGCCTCTGAGGACCACGATTTTGACGAGGTGCGCGCGGCGCACTTTCTCGACGCGCGCCGCGCGCTGTTTTCCCTGTCCCTGACCGCGGAGGACCCGCCGTCCGACCGGCCCCTGTTCGCCGTGCCCGCAACCGAGGCGCTGCACGCGCTCATTGACGAGGCGGCGGCCCGCTGCGCGGGGTCCGAACTGACCGCCGAGGTGGCGGCCTTCCTGCATGACACGGCGTCGGCGTCGGACTCTCTGGCGGATTGGTTCCAGCGTGGGTTGGCCCGTCTGTTCGGCGGCGCGCCGCTCGTCCATTTCGCGCCCCACTGGCCCGCCGCGCGGGCGGCGGCGCGCGGCGTGATCCGGCGCGAGATCGAGACCCCCCTCGTGTCCACG
>JAKPUV010001208.1 GCA_029554925.1 Candidatus Hydrogenedentota bacterium
CGGCGGGCACGCGCCTCCAGGCCACGGAATGCTGGGCGGCCTACGTCAACGCGGACGGCTTCGGCGTCGGGGTGTGCGTGCCCGGCGTCACCCTGATCGGAAACGCCTTCCGGTCCGGGGAGCAGGGCGTGGCGGAGGACGACGCCCCCGACACCAACTACTTCGCCTTCTGCGGCAATTTCAACATCACCCCGCACCTGGTCCGCACCGACACCGCCTATCTGGTGCTGGGAACGCTGGACGACATCCGCGGCCTGGCCGCGGAGAAGCGCGGGGGGGAAACGCCTCCACGGCAGGCGGCGGCCGCAAAAGACGATGCGCCCCAGTGGGAATATCCCCTGTGGCGCGACGGCCCGGTGTCGGCGGAAAGCGTGGTATTTGTCGAAAGGGATTGCGGGCTTCCCCCCGCCGCCGATCTGCTGTTCACGCCGGACGCGGGCGTGGAACTCTGGAGCCCGACGACCGGAGAGGTGTTCGAGGAGGGGCGTGACTTTGTTGTGGACGCCCGCAGGCGCCGGCTGGTGTGGGTGGAGGGGTCGCGCGTGCCCCACACGCCCCTGGGCGCGGTGTTTCCCCCGCGCGGCCAAGGGGCGCTTCCCCACCGCAACGGACGGAACGATCTCTACTGCGCCGGCGGGCGCCCCTTCCACGACATGCAGCTCGCCGTCGCCTACACGCACGGCGGCGACCGTTGGGAGGACCTCACGGAGCATGTCCCCGCCCCGGCGGAAGAAACGCTCCCCCGAACCCTGGAGCGGTTGCGCGCCGGCGCGGCCGTGCATGTCGTGGTGCTCGGCGACAGCATTTCGGTGGGCGCTGATGCGTCGGGATGGTGGGGCGACATTCCTCCGTTCCAGCTGCCCTATCCCGAACTGGTCGCGGAAGGTCTGCGAACGGTGTACGGGGCCGATGTCCGGCTCACCAACCTCTCCGTCGGCGGGACGACCGCCGCCTGGGGCGTGGAGCAGTGCGCGGGCGTGGCGGCGCTGGCCCCCGATCTGGTGGTTGTGGCCTTTGGCATGAACGACCAGGCGGGAGGGGTGTCCCCCGGGAAATACGGGGAAAATCTGCGCCTGATCCTCGACAG
>JAKPUV010001216.1 GCA_029554925.1 Candidatus Hydrogenedentota bacterium
CCTGGGCGGATGGACCCTCATCGGGTTCAACTCCTGCGAGGGCATGGAGAGCGATGTGACGGTGCCCGTGGGCGAGCTGGACTGGCTGCGCGCCCGGCTCGCGGAGACGGACCCCGCCCGGCCCCTCGCCCTGTTCTGCCACCATCCACTCAGCCCGAACACCAAGTCCTACCGCATTGAGAACGCCGAGGAGATTCTGGCGCTGTTTTCCGGGCACCGGCTCCGTGTGGCCGTGGCCGGCCACTGGCACGGGAACCAGGTGGAGGAGCGCGACGGCGTCCTCTTCGCCACCACCGCCTGCTGCTCCATGACCCGCGACAACTTCGACGGCACCAAGCCCGAGGGATACCGCCTGCTCCATCTGTCCCCCGACGGGACGGTTCAGACCGAGTTTGCGGAGGTTTCCCCGCCTACCAGCCCCCAATGAGCCCCAGCACCGCGCCCACCACCACGGGGATGTAGAGGTTGTCGTCCGGGTAGACGCGGCGTAGCCAGCCCGTGACGGCGGGGTGCGGCGCGGGCATCCGGCGCAGATGCGCGAGCGCCCATGCCGCCAGCCGCAGCAGGTCGCTCTCCGCCCACGCCCCCGCCAGCGCCGCCGCCGCCAGCGTCCAGGGCGCGAACGGTTTTCCCATCATTCCCCCCGTGGCGGCCAGCGCAGCCATGGCGCACACGAAAAACGCCGCCAGCCCCGCCGTCCGCGTCCATTCCGGAAAGCGTCCGCGCACCGCGTGGCGCACCAGCGAGGCGGCCGGATCCGCGAGCGCGGTCACCGCCACCGCCCCGGTCACCGCGGCGTCGCCCAGCAGGCCGAAGCGGTAGCCCGTGGCCAGCAGGGCCGTGGCCAGCATGAGCCACGTCGAGGCGTTCACATGCGCGCGCTCCTCGCCCCGCAGCACCCACCGCACGAAGGGCAGCCGCTCGATGGCCTCCTCCTCCTTCGGCGAGCGGAACCGCGCCGCCTCCATGAGGAACGCCGCCACGGTCTCCACCCACGCCACCCCCATCAGCAGGTCCGGCCCCGCCACCGGCTCCCGCACCCCCTTCAGCAGGTGGAACAGGAAGACAATCAGGGCGCACCCGGTGACATGCCAGAATTTGCGCCACGGGTTGAAGGTGTGCGCGGGGCTTTCCCCCGGCACCCGCCTGTCCTCTCCGGCCATGGGAAATCCTAGTTTTCCGGCGCTTGATACTGCCGCAGTTTTTGCCGCACCCCGTCCATCTTGGGGTCGAGGCGCAGGGCGCGGCGCCACTCGGCGACGGCGCGTGCCGTGTCGCCCAGGCACAGGTGGATGTCGCCGAGGTGGTCGCGCAGCACGGCGTCGTCGGTGTTCATGCCGTAGACGGCGCGCTGGACATGGTCCAGGGCCTCCCTGCAGCGCCCCTGGCGGTAGTAGACCCAGCCGAGGCTGTCGAGGTAGAAGGGGTTGTCAGGCTCCAGCTTGAGCGCCCGGTTAAGCAGGTCCTCCGCCTCCTTGAGGCTGACGCCGCGCTCCGCGTAGAAGTATCCGAGGAAGTTGAGCGCCTCCGCGCTGTCGGGCTCCAGCTCAAGAAAGGCCTTCAGGTTGCGCTCTGTCTCGACGTCGTTCTTCATCTTTTCATGGCAGGTGGCGAGGTGGTAGCGCGACCAGCGGTCATTGGGGTCCGCGGCGGCAAGCTCGCCGAAGACGGCCGCGGCCTCGGACCAGCGTTCCAGCACCTCCAGCACGCGGCCGCGGATGCCGCGGAGCACCCGCGAACCACGCACCGCCGCGTTGTCCGAGTCGAGGGCTGCGTACAGCTGGGTGCCGGCCTCGGAAAAGCCGAAGAGGCGCAGCATGTCCGCCAGCGGTCCGGCGGTTTCCTGCTCCAGGTCGCCCTCCATGGCGTCGAGCGCGGCGATTTCCTGCGCCGGGTCGCCGCCCTCGGCGAGGAGGCACAGGACGCGTAGCATGCCCGCCAGGAGCGGCGCGCCGCTTTCGGGGGCCGTCTCGTTCGCCGCGGCGCAGTCGCCGGTGCGGAAGAGGAGCCAGGCGGTCTGGAAATAATGCTTGGGCGCGGCCTCGCCCCCGGCCAGCACCTGCCGCAGGCAGGCCAGGGCCTCGGCCGTGCCGCCCGACCGCTCCAGGGCCCCCGCGAGGGACTCCAGCGCGGTGGCGTCGCCCGGCCGCAGTTCCAGATAATGGCGCAGGCGGGCCACAGCCTCGCCGTTCTGGTCCGTGTCCATGAGCAGGAGCCCGAGCAGGAGGTGGGCCTGCACCACGCGCGGCTCCAGTTCGATGACCTTCCGGTAGGCCGCGATCGCCCCGTCCCGGTCGTTGATCTGGGCGAGGGTGCCCGCGAGCTGGTAATGCAGCGCGGCCGAATCGGGATTGCGGGCGATCAGGCGCTCATAGATGTCCACCGCCGCCACCATGTCATTGCGCTGCTCCTGCACCTCGACCAGGGCGCCGTAGCCCAGCAGGTCGTCGGGCCGCAGCTCGATCGCCCTGTTGAAGCAGGCGATGGCCTCGTCGAACTGTTTGAGGGCGTGGTGGCACTCCCCCTGGATCAGCCACAGGTCCGCGTTGCGGGGCTCCAGCTCCGCCGCGCGGCGGCTCATCCGGAGGGCGCCCTCCAGGTCGCCCTGGCGGCGGCAGGCCCGCAGCAGGCCCAGCAGCGGCGTCACGGCCTCCGGATCCAGCGCCGAGACCTCGTTCAGCGAGTCCATCGCGAGGTCCAGCCGCCCGCGGCGCTCCTGCACGACGGCGGCGATGTAGTGCGCGTAGGCGCGGGCCTGGGGCGTGGTGTCCGCCACGGCGGTCCAGGAGTCCTGCGGAAACAGGTCAATGCCGCCCAGGACGGCGCAGCCGGCGGCCAGGGCGGACAACAGCAGCGAGCTCATCTTCATCCATCTACCCATTAAAGGCGCTTTCACTCTTCCGGGGGGGCGGGCCACAGGCCGGCCTCCGGCGCGCCGCCCACGGGCGCGAAACTGCGGCGGTGTTCGGGACAGGGGCCGTGGCGGCGCAGGGCCTCCAGGTGGTCCGCCGTGCCGTAGCCCTTGTGGCGGCCGAACCCGTACTGCGGCCACCGCTCGTCCAGCAGCCGCATGCGGCGGTCCCGTGTCACCTTGGCTATGATACTCGCGGCGGCGATGGAAAGCGAACGCCGGTCCCCCTTGACCAGCCGCAGCACCGGCTGGACCACCCCCGGCAGCGCGAACCCGTCCACCAGCAGGAAATCCGGCGGGGGCGACAGGGCGGCCACCGCGCGGGCCATGGCGGCGTAGTTCGCCGGCTGCAGGCCGATCCGGTCCAGCTCCCCGGCCTCCACCACGCCGACGCCGATGGCGTGCGGCCCCGCGACCAGCGCCTCGTACAGCTCCTCCCGGCGGGCCTCCGTCAGTTTCTTCGAGTCGTCGAGTCCGGCCACGGGAAACGCCAGCACCACCGCCGCCGCCGCCAGCGGCCCCGCCAGCGGCCCGCGCCCCGCCTCGTCCACCCCCGCCACCCGGAGGAAGCCGTTCTCCGCCGCCTGCCGCTCGAACTCCAGCATCCCGTGCAGGCGTGCCGCCTCCCGTTCCGCCGCGGCTTCCGGTGCTGTTTCACTTTTTTTGGGCATGCCAAGACTTTACCCTGTTTGGACGGGGGAGGCAAGCCGCGCGGTCAGGGAGCGGCGGGCGCCGCGTCGAGGCCGAGCCCCTTCAGCGTGATTTCGCAGTCGTAGCTTCCCGGCACCTCCCACCCCAGGTTGAACGACGTGAGGCGCAGGTCTCCGGGGCGGCTGTCCTTCATGAAACCCTTCGCCGCCGCGGCTTCCAGCGCCTCCCGCAGCAGGGGGAGGATGTCGCACGAAACGGTCCGCCATTCCCCGATCCTGACGGGCCCCTCGTGCACGCGGCTTCCCTCCACGGTGTAGATGAACTTGTGCGAGGCCAGCGGTTGTCCCCCGTCCTCGGCCTGGTGCCCCGGGGGAACGGGGTGCCGCGCGTCGAACAGCGGCACGCCGAACCACAGCATGTCCCCCCGGCCCCCGGAATCCGGGTTCACATTGTGGGCTGTCCAGAAGGCGGTGATGTGCGCCGTGTGCAGGCCGGGGTCGGCCTGTCCCGGGGGCGGCCCGTCGCACCGCTCCACGCGGAAGGAGACGCGGAAGGGGAGGGCGGACCAGGCTGTCAGCCGCTCTTCGCGGGTGATCTTCTGTTCCACGAGCAGGTGCGGCCAGGGTTCACCGTGCTTTCTGGGGCCGTCGGGGTATTCCGCGGGGCCGTTCACCACCAGCACGACCCCCTCGCCGGAAAGCCCCCCCGGCAGCACCGTTACCCGCTTCCCCTCGTTGCGCCGGGTCCGCGCGCCGTCGGCCGAGACGGTCTCCGGAGCCGGGAGCAGGTTCCACCGCGTGCCCCATTGGGCGAGCCGCCAGCGGGGCTGCGCGTCTGGCGCGCCCGCCAGCACCGTTCCCAGCTCCAGCGGACGTTCGGCCGTCGAAACAGCGGAAAGCTGGAACCCTCCCCGCAGGGGGAGGTCCCCCAGCAGGGGCGTGTCCGCACCGGCGGCAACGGTGAACACCAGCGGGAGCAGGAGAAGAACGTGTCGCATGAAACAAGTCTCCGGGGCGAGCATACCGGGCCGGCGGGTGCAAAGCAAGCGCGGTGGCGGTGGCGCCGTCAAAGTGATAAGATAACGGGCGCGGGTCATTCAGGTTCCGCCGCGCACTTCGAAAGGAGTAGCCAAATGCTGTGGGGCAGGAAAGACAAGGACGAAAAGCCCGGTTCCCCCCCGGGCGCGCCGCGTCCGGCCGCGGGCGGAAGCCCCCGCCCGGCGGGGGGTGTTCCGCCGTCCGCCATCCGTCCCGCGCGTCCGCCGCTGTCCCCGACCGAATCGGGACGCGACGGGGGCGACGCCGTGGAGTCCCTGCCGCAGGCGCTGCTCGCCCAGGGGAAGGTGAACCCCGTGGACATGCAGCGCGCCCTGCACAAGGCGGAGAAGAGCGGTGTGTTCATCGGGGACGTGCTGGTGGAGGAGGGGGTGCTTGACGAGGAGGCGCTGCTGACCTTTCTCACCAAGTACTGCAAGATTCCCCATCTCAGCCTTCTGGACTACCTCATTGACGAGGCCCTCTTCTCCCTGATTCCCCTGGAGATGTGCCTGAAGTTTCACGTGCTGCCCATCGACCGGATGGGCAGGAATCTGACGGTGGCCATGGTTAACCCGCTGGACGCGGCGGCCCTCGACGCCATCCGGGAGCGCTGTCCCGGCCTGCGCGTGAAGCCGATCCTCTGCGCCAACCGCCACTTTGAGACTGTGATCCGCCGGTTTTCCGCCCAGGCACCCGCTTCCGGGCAGCCCCGCACCGAACTTCACCCTGCGGTTTCTTCTTCCGCAGTGTTGAAACCTCCGGTCTATGCGGGGCCCCTGCCCCCGGTGGCCTCATCGCCCGGAATCCCCCCCCAGAAGTCGCCTGAGAAAGCGCGTCAGGAGCTTTCCGAGGCCGACGACGCCCTGCTGCACTCCGTCTTCGAGATGACTCCCCCTGAAAACGACGAGGATCCGGGAATGGAGGACCTACTCGCCGCCCCCGGCCGCGAGCGGGAGCCGGACGACGGGAAGGAGGTGCGCTCAACGCCCGAGGACGTGGCGGTCACCATGACGAACGTCATGATGGACAGCATGCGCAACACCTACGGGATTCTGGCCCGGCGCATGGACCTGTTCCGGGGCCTGTCCCCGGAGAATGTGGCCCGCATTTTCGCCAAGGGCAGCACGGAGGAGTTCCAGGAGGGGGAAACCATCTTCGCGAAGGGCGCCCGCGGGGAGAACATGTACGTCATCCTCAGCGGGAGCGTCGCCATTGTGGACGATGACCGCATCCTGGCCACGATGGAGCAGGGCGAGATGTTCGGCGAGATGGCCCTGGTCACCCAGTCCCCGCGGACCGCGGGCGCGCGCGCCCTGAGCGATGTGGCCGTGCTCTCGCTCACCATGGAGGACATCATGAACACCCTCGGGGGCGA
>JAKPUV010001217.1 GCA_029554925.1 Candidatus Hydrogenedentota bacterium
GGCAGAGGCGGTGGTGGCGGAGGAGGCGGGGGCGGCATGGGCGGCGGAGGCTGCGGCCAGGGCGGGGAGTGTGTGTGCCCCGCGTGCGGCCACCGGCTTCCGCATGAGCGCGGCGTTCCCTGCGTCACCCGGCAGTGCCCGAAATGCGGCGCGGCCATGACGCGGGCCTGACAGAAGACACCAACACAACCACAGGAGGGTTGAACAATGCCAAGAGGCGACAGGACGGGCCCCCTCGGAATGGGTCCCAAGACCGGACGCGCGGCCGGATTCTGCGCGGGCAACGACCGCCCCGGGTTCATGAACCCGGCGGGCGGCGGCATGGGCTTTGGCCGGGGCGCGGGCTGCGGCGGTGGCCGCGGACGCGGCCGGCGCAACATGTTTCTCGCCACGGGGCTCCCGGGCTGGCAGCGCTTTGGCGCGGCGCCGGCGGTGGCCCCGGAAACGGAGACGCAACTGCTGCGCGAGCAGGCAAACGCCCTGACAACGGAGCTGGAAAAAGTGCTCCGGCGGCTGGAGGCGCTCTGCCCGAAGGCCGGAGAGAAGTGAGAAGACCCTGACGAAACCGCGGACGCTTGTCCGGCGCCCGGCCATGAGGCCCCGCGCCGGACGGCACAACCCATACAAGGAGCAAGACCCCATGGAACAGGCAACACGAATCCCGCTGATCGGCGAAAAGGCCCCGTCCTTCACCGCCGAGACCACCCAGGGCATGGTGAAATTCCCGGAGGACTACGCGGGAAAATGGGTGGTGTTTTTCAGCCACCCCGCCGACTTCACGCCCGTGTGCACGACCGAGTTCATGACCTTCGCGTCCATGCAGCCGGAGTTCGAGAAGCTGAACTGCAAGCTCCTCGGACTGTCCATTGACAGCACCTACAGCCACATCGCATGGCTGCGGACGATCAAGGAGAAGATCTGCTACAAGGACATGAAGGGCCTTGAGGTGGACTTCCCCGTGATCAGCGACCTGACGATGGAGGTTTCGAAGGCCTTCGGCATGCTGCAGCCCGGCGCGAGCAACACGCAGGCCGTGCGCGCCGTGTTCATCATGGACCCCGAGGCCGTGGTGCGCGCCATCCTGTTCTACCCCATGAGCAACGGGCGCAACATGGACGAGGTCCTGCGCCTGCTCAAGGCGATGCAGCTCTCGGACCAGCACAAGGTGGCCACGCCCGCGAACTGGCAGCCGGGCGACGATGTCATCGTGCCGCCGCCGGGCTCGTGCGGCTCCGCCAAGGAGCGCACCGCGTCCCCCGGCGAGGGCACCACGGTCCTCGACTGGTTCATGACGCTGAAGAAATGCCCCAAATGACCCCGAAGGGAGCCTGAGATGAAAGTGGCGTTCACCACCAGCGGAGACGACCTCTCCGCGCCCCTGGAGCAGCGCTTCGGACGCGCGCCGAAGTTCCTGGTCTACGACCTGGACAGCGGCGCCTTCGAGGTGGCCGACAACGTGCAAAACCTGAACGCGGCGCAGGGCGCGGGCATCCAGTCCGCCCAGG
>JAKPUV010001243.1 GCA_029554925.1 Candidatus Hydrogenedentota bacterium
CAACCGCTACTACGCCCACGGGCTGGTGACGGGCGACTGGGCACCGCCCCCGGGCGCGGCGGACCCGGACATCGCCGCCACCCCCTACGGCCGCCCGCCCCTGTATCCCCTCTTCTTGGCGGGGGTCTACGCCGTCTTCGGCGAGAATACCCTGTGGGTCGGCGCGGTGCAGATTCTCCTCGGGCTGGTCTCCGTCTGGCTGGTTTTCGCGCTGGGGCGGGTGTGGTTCGGCGCGATGCCGGGCCTGGCCGCGGCGCTGCTTATGGCGGCGTACTGGCCCGCCGTCTATTTCGAGTGCGAGCTGAACTCCCCGGCCCTGGAGGTGCTGCTGCTCCTGCTCTTCGCGGGGGCGCTCACGGGGTGGGCGGGGGCCTCCGCACGGCGCGCGTTCGGATGGGCACTGGCGGCGGGGGCGCTGCTGGGGCTCCACGCCCTGATCCGCCCGACAATCCTCCTGCCGGGCGTGCTGGCCGCCGGATGGATGCTGGCGCGGCGCGGCGCGGCGTCCCCCTTCCGGGCGCGGTGCGCGCACGCGGCGGTGGTGGCGTGCGTCGCGGCGCTGGTCATCGCCCCGGCGGTCGTCCGGAATTACCGCGTGTCCGGCGAGTTCATCCTCATCTCCAGTTACGGCGGCATCAACGCCTGGCTCGGAAACAATCCGGACTCCACGGGGGACAACGCGAAGGCCCCCGGATTGTACGACTTGTGCGGGCGCGACGAATGGAACTGTTTCAGCTATCCGGCCGTGGTGCGCGGCCTCGCGGAAAAACAGGGCTGGGAAAAGCCGTCCTTCGCGCGCGCCTCTCGCTTCTTCTACCGCCGCGCCCTGGACTTCTGGCGGGACGACCCCGCCGCCGCCCTCCGGCTGACCCTGCGCAAGGCCGCGCTCTTCTGGGGGCCGGCCACCGTGTCGGACAGCAAGGTGGTCCATTACGACCGCGGGCCGCTGCGGCTGCTGGTCTCCTTCACGGGCCTGCTGGCGCTGGCGCTGTCCACCCTCCTCTTCCGGAGGCACTGGGGCGGGCCGGGGGCGGGGGGGCTGCCCCTGGTGCTGATGGCGGGGCATTTTCTGAGCATCCTGCCCTTCTTCGTGGCCGAGCGCTACCGGGTGCCCGTGGCGCCGTTTCTGGCGCTCTACGCCGGGGCGGGACTCCAGGGGGCGGCTGTCTGGATCCGGTCCGGCGGCGCGCGGCCCGGGGCGGCGTGTGTGAGCGCGGCGGTATGCGCCATAACACTCGCCGTCGCCGTGCCCTGGGCGGCCTACACACCCGACCGGGCCACCTGGCACTACCACCGCGGGGTGGCGCTCTCCGAGGCGGGGGACGCGGCGGCGGCGGTCCGGGAGTTGGAGGCGGCGGTGCTGGCCAGCCCGAAACATGACGAGGCGTGGCTGCGCCTGGGCGCGGAGCGGGCCCGCGCGGGCAACGCGGCGGGGGCGCTGGCGGCGTATGAACAGGCCGTGGCGGCGCGCCCGGAGAACGCGGCGGCGCGGAACAACCTGGGCTGGGAGCTGCAGCGCGCGGGCCGGCCGGACGAGGCGGAGGCGCAGTACCGCGCCGCGCTGGCGCGCCAGCCGCGCTACGCGCTGGCGATGAACAACCTGGGCAACCTGCTGCTGGAAAAGGGGAAGCCGGAAGAGGCGCTGGACTGGTTCCGGCGCGCGCGCGCGGCAAACCCCGACGACCCGCACGCGGTGAACAACGCGGCCAACGCGCTGCTGGCGCTGGGGGACGCGGCGGGGGCCGAGGCGCTCTACCGCGAGGCGGCGGAGGCGCACCCCGAAAGCGCCGACATCGCGAACAACCTCGGCTGGTGCCTCGCCGGGCAGGGACGCGCGGAGGAAGCCTGCGCGTGGTTTGCCCAGGCCCTCGCGCTGGACCCGCACCACGCGCGGGCGGCGGAAAACCGCAGAGCCCTCTGCGGGGAAACGCCCGGGGGATAAGAACGCCGCGCCAAGAAAGAAACCGCCCCGCCTCCGGAGGGAGGCGGGGCGGCGAAAACGCGGTCAGGGGGCTCAGGGCAGGGCGTTGATGTAGTCGCTGTAGCGTTCGGACACGTTGCCCGCACGGTCAATGAACTGCACGCGCACGGTGCGGACGCCCCAGGCCGACAGGGTCCACGCCTTGGTCGGCGCGACGGCCTCCCAGGCGGACCAGGTGGCGCCGTCGTTGCTGAAGCGCATCCGGGAGACGCCGGAGCCCGCGTCGGCCCAGTTCAGGCCCAGCGTGACATCGCGGCTCAGGGTAATCCACTGGCCGTTGTTGATCACGATGCCGCCCGTGGGCGCCGTCATGTCCACCTTGATGTAGTCGGAGGCGGCTGCGGAAACGTTGCCCGCGATGTCGCGGAACTGGACACGCACGGTCTTGTACCCCTCGCCGGCGGCCAGAAACCATTCCTTGGTGGAGGCCACGGGCTCCCAGGCGGACCAGGTGGAGCCGTTGTTGCTGAAACGCATCCGGGTCACGCGCTCCGACCCGTCCGCCCAGTTGAGGTCCAGGGTGACGATCGGGGTGCCCGTGGAGGCGGCGCCGCCGTTGATCAGGACCGACCCGGTGGGGGCGACGACAAAACTGTCCACCCAGGCGGCGTCCGCGCCGGCGGAGGAGCTGGAAGCGTCCTTGACGTAGGCAAACGCCAGCTGGTTCACGCCTTCGGGCAGATCGTAGGAGACAAGGGTCCAGTCCACTTCGCCGCTCAGAGCGTCCACGATATCCCCATTGATGACCACCGCGAAGAAATCGCTGTCCTCCTCGGAGGACACCTTAACCCAGAAATTGGCGGTGGCGGGACCGACAATGGTGGTCGCGAGGCCGGTGCCTTCGTCCTCGCCGACCGGACCGCTCTGGAGGGCGTCCACCCCGTCGTGGGTGGTGCCGGTCTGATAGAACCAGAGGGACGGCTCAAGGGGCACCCAGTCCAGGGAGCAGGCCTCAATGCCCTCACACACCGTACCAACTGGCTCGGCCAGAACGGGGGCCATTCCCAGGGCGGCCAGGCAAAATGCCAAGGCAAATCCTTTACGTGAAAACATGATGGAGTCTCCTTTTCAAGGTTGCGACGCCGTGGCGTCTTTTCACAGCCCAAGGCCGGCCCACAAACCGGCCCGACAGCCAAACACATAGACCTTACCACTATTGCCGGGGGTTGTCAAGGATCGTGACGCGCGCCGGACAGTCCGGGGGCACACGGAAACAAACTGCGCAAACTCAAATTAACAATGGGCGGGGGCGTTTTATTCGGGAACCAGGGGCGCGAGGTGCGTGAAAAAAATCTCCGCCTTCCGCTGGATGCCGTCCAGCCGCATGTGGCAGGTGTCCGCGAACAGGGCCCGGTCCCCTCCAAACTCCTCGGCCACGGGAACGCACACAACGCCGTGCCGCGCCGCCCAGTCTTTCAGGAGTCGGTTGTGGAGATCCGTCAGCGCCGCATACTGGCGGTAGGAGACCCGCGCCAGGCCGAAGAACATGAACTGGGTGTTCAGCCAGGCCCGCTCCCTCGCCGAGAGGCGCCCGGGATCGGGCCGGGCGAAGGTTGCAACCGCAAACCGGACGCCGGCCTTGGCGCACCGGTCGGCCATCCCCCTTAAATTTCCCAGCACGAGGCGGTCCGTCTGCCGGGCAAGCGCCCCCTCGCCGGGGTGGAACAGCCCGGGCGCGGCCAGGCGCGCCAGAAGAGACCCGGCCAGAAACCGCCGCACGCGCGTCCCGGGGGCGTCCGCGGGAAAATCGTCTTCCGACGCCGCGGTGACAACGGAGGCCGCGTCGTTTATGAAGTTGTAGTGGACGACCATGTCCGGATCCAGCGCCAGATAGTCGTCGATGCGCGCAAGGGAGCCGTAGGTTGTGAGCGCGTCCACCCCCGCGTTGACAACCTCCACGCGCCCGTCACCGAACTCGGCAGCGAACCTCCGCTCCAGATACTTCGCGCAGGTGAGGTCGTTGTGGGGGCCCTCCACGGCCGTCGACCCCCCGATCAGGACGATGCGGAAAACGCCCGGCGGCTTGGGAAGGGTGATTTCCCGGTCGCGCCAGCCCAGGGCGTTCGTCCAGAACTCCGAACGTTTGAAGTCGTCGCTGTACCAGTCGCGCCGGTACACATGGGGCCGGTAGGACCACAGGCACTCGCTGTAGCGCGAGCGGCGGACCAGCACCGCGCGCCGCGCGGGGTCGGCGGGGTGCTCGTACAGCGTCGTCTCATAGCAGCGCGCCGGGCCGCCCCCCGCGGAGATCATGTATTCCGCCGTGCGCCGCCCCATGACCAGCCGCCCCCCCAGCAGGTCCCGCAGCTGCTCCTCCCGCAGCAGGGTCTGGAGATGAGGGGCCGCCGCGAGCGCCCCGCCCAGCGCGCGGATATCCTCCGGGGTGTCGGCATAGCGCAGGCCGGTGACCGCGCCGTCGGGCGCCGTCTCGAACACCAGCGCCTCGGAGGCCTCCGGGCGGGCCGGGTCGAGCGTGCCGTCGTCCAGCCAAGGGGTTGCGGAGAGTCCCGGACTCTCGCGGGGGGTGAAGGAAGGCGCGCTCGCATGGGGAAGCCACGCCTCGTAGACCGCGTCGTCGCGGTCCATGGCGGCCTCCGCGGCATCCATCATCCGCATGCAGGCCCAGGCTTCGAAAACCTTGCCGGCAAAACGGGCCGCGAACTCGCACCCAAGAAGCAGTGTGAGGGCCCACACTGCCCCGAAAAAAAGGCGGGGGAGGATGTGGCGGCGCCCGGCCGCGGCCGCAGGCTCAGCCGGCGGCGTCTGGGATGCCGTCGCCGTTGGCATCGGGGAACTCCACGGTGAATATCTGCTTCATGTCGAGGCCGGCGTAGTTCTTCGCCGTGCCGCCCTTCCCGTCCGGCGTGGGCACGAGGCGGTTGTAGGCCACGGTCTTCCCGTCCGGCGAGAAGACCGGCGCGTGCCGCTCGTCCTTCTGCCCGCGCGGGGTGAGGAACACCGTCCGGCCGAAGTCCGGCCCGGGCACGGCGCAGGCCGCCGCAATGCCGCCGCCGCTCATGACGAGGATGGATTTCCCGGAGGGGTGCCAGCGCAGGCCGCCCGTCACGCCCTCCGGCAGCCGCGTCACCTGCATGGGGCGCAGCGCCGGGTCGTCCGACCGGTCGGAGCCGTCCGCCCGGATGATGAAGGCCTGCTGGACGCCGTCGGCGTCCTTGCCAAGATAGAGCACCCGCGAGCCGTCGGGCGCGCCGCGCACGATGCCGCCCGCCCAGTCGTGGGTGAGCCGGCGCACTTTCAGGCCCTTCGGGGCGCGGGGATAGCGCTCCGCCGACCCGGCGTCCGCCGTCGTGATGTCCGTGTCCGCCGGAATGTCCACGATGTACAGCGACTCCTCGTAGGTCTTCCCGTCGGCGTTGCGGACCTTGCCGATGAAGGCGCGCATGGTTCCGGCGGGGTCCACCCACGAGTCGCCGTAGGCCTTCTCCAGTTCGCCGGGTTTCGCCCGGTTCATCGGCGCGATGTCCACCAGCACCGCGAACCAGTGGGTCGCGCCCTCCGGGGCCTTCGGGTGCGGCTCCAGATACCCGATGTTGCGGTCGTACTGCGGCAGCAGGAAGTCGTCGTAGGTGAAGCCGATCCGGCGGCCCGTCATGCAGTACTCGTGGCGGTGCGTGCCGCCCCGGTGCGCCCCCGGAAGCGTGGGCCGGTCCTTGGCGGTGTCCCGCCGGTCAATCCACGACGTGTTGAACTTCCCGCCGGTCAGCAGGAACCACTCGCCGTCGCGCTCCACAATCTCGCCGTCCAGGCGGACACACATCCCCGTGCGGTTCGGCTTGCCATAGGGCCCGCGCGCGGGCACCTCGTCCACCAGCGGTCCGTGGATGAAGGCCACCTCGGGCGCGGCGGGGTTGAAGGACACCGCCCCCACCCCCGGCGCGGGCGTGGCGCCCGTCATGGACTTCTCCGGCCGGTACACGACGATCTCGCGGCCCGTGGAAAGCTCCAGCACCTCGATGCCGAGGCTGTTGTCTATGCCGGGGCCCACCATCTCGCGCGTGTCGTAGCAGAGGAAGCGCGCGTCGGCGGGGAAGTTCTCGTTGTAGTCCAGGTCGTGGTTCTTCGGCGTGGTCGTCAGCTGCTTCTCAATCATGGCGGTGTCCTGTGCGTGAAGGGCGGGGCAGAGCGCGCACGCGGCGAGGAGCGCCGCGGCGCAAAGGCGCGGGGGAAAGCGCATCGGGGATCCCTTTCCACGGGCGAAACGCCCGGCAACCGCCACTCTAGCCGGGAAGCCCGCGCCGTTTCAACCCGCGCGGAACCCCGCCCGCGGCGGGGCGGGGTTCCGCGCGGCGGCGGGACTCAGGCGGGGCGGCCGCCGCCGGGGCACAGGGCCGCCTCGAGCCGGTGGAAGAGCGTCACGTCGGCACCGGCGCGCTCGCCGACGGACATCACGTCGTGCAGCTTGGCGAGCTGCTTGACGATCTGCTCCAGTTTCGCGTCGTCGTTGACCAGCAGCCACATGCGGCTGCGGTCGCCGCCGACGGGGCCGCACAGGATGCCCTCCAGGTTGAAGGCCCGCCGGGCGAAGAGCCCGGTGATGTGGGCCATCACCCCGGGGTGGTTCCTGACCAGCAGTTCCAGCACGATCCCCGCGGGGCGCGGGACGGTTTCAGTTGGCATGGACGGATCCTCCGATCATTTCACGGTTGGCGGCCCCCGGCGGCACCATGGGCAGCACGTTTTCGGTTTCGTGGACGGGGGCGTTGACGAGGCACGGCCCCGGCGCCGACAGGGCCGCGCGCAGGGCCGCCGCCGGGTCGGCGCACGCGCCCAGGTCCACCCCGCGCAGGCCGAAGCCCCGCGCGATGGCGGCGAAGTCGGGCCGCGCGGAGAAGCTCGACGCGAAGTAGCGCCCCTGGTAGAACAGCTCCTGCTGCTGGCGCACGAGCCCCAGGTGGGCGTTGTTCATGACGACCACCTTCACGTTCAGGTCCAGCTCCGCCAGCGTGGCCAGCTCCTGAACGTTCATCAGGATGGACCCGTCGCCGCTGACGCAGACCACCGGCAGGTCGGGCCGCGCCAGCGCCGCGCCGATGGCCGCCGGCAGGCCGAAGCCCATCGTGCCCAGGCCGCCCGAGGTCAGCAGCCGCCGCGGCCGCCGGAACGGGTAGCCCTGGGCCGTCCACATTTGGTGCTGGCCCACGTCCGTCGAAACGACCGTGTCCGGCGTCGAGACCTCGCCGATCAGGCGGATGAGGTTCTGCGGCAGGAGCGGGTCGTCGCCCGCCGGGGGCGCGGGGTCCGCCGCCCGCAGCGCCGCCAGCCGCGCCGCCCAGGCGGGCCGCGCCGCCGGCGCCACGCGCGCCAGCAGCCCCTCCAGCGCGAGACCCGCGTCCGCCGCGAGGGAGACGCAACTCTTCTTGATCTTGTCAATCTCCGAGGCGTCTATGTCGATGTGCAGGATGTCGGCGTGGCGGCAGAACTCCGCCGCGCGGCCCGTGGCCCGGTCGTCGAAGCGCGCCCCGGCGACCACCAGCAGGTCCGCCTCGTCCATCAGCAGGTTGGTGTGGCGCGCGCCGTGCATGCCGAGCATGCCCAGGCACAGCGGGTCGTCGCAGGGCACCGCGCCCAGCCCCATGAGCGTGCAGACGACGGGCGCCTGCATGCGGTGGGCCAGCTCGCGGGCCAGGCCGCCCGCCCCCGCCTGCGCCACGCCGCCGCCGAGGTAAAGCACCGGCCGCTCCGCGCGGCGGATGCGCTCCGCCATCGCGTCCAGCACCGCGCCGTCGCATTCGGCGGGCGGCGCCGCGCGCCCCGGCTCGGGCCAGTCCCCCACCTCAATGGACGCCGTCTGCACGTCCTTGGGGACATCCACAACGACCGGGCCGGGGCGGCCCGACGCGGCCAGCGTGAAGGCCAGGGGGATGACCTCCAGCAGCTCCTCCGCGCTCCGGACAAGGAAGTTGTGCTTGGTGATGGGCAGGGTGAGGCCGTACATGTCCACCTCTTGAAACGCGTCGGTGCCGATCAGCGGTTGCGAGACCTGGCCGGTGATGGCGACGAGCGGCACGGAGTCGAGTTTGGCGTCGGCGATGGCGGTGAGCAGGTTGGTGGCGCCGGGGCCGGAGGTGGCCAGGCAGACAGCCGCGTGGCCGGTGGTGCGGGCCATGCCTTGGGCGATGAAGCCGGCGCCTTGTTCGTGGCGCGTGAGCACGTGGCGGATGGCGCTGCCGTGAAGGGCGTCGTAGAAGGGCAGGATGGCGCCGCCGGGGATGCCGGCGATGGTGCGGATGCCCTGCCGTTCGAGCAGGATTCTGAGGAGATGGGCTCCGGTGGTTTTCATGATGACGGGTGGGGTTGAGACGCCACGCCGGTACCGCTACGCAGGAGCCCACAAAAAAGCCCCTCCGGTGCGGGACCGGAGGGGCAAAGTGTGTTTTGCTAGAACCCTCGCGGACCGCCGAAAGGCGTAACGACGACCAGAAGCACTACGACCGCGAGGGAGCGGACGAGCGAGGTGGTGGAGGTCGTTGCGGAGGGAATCATTGAAGTGGGCTCAACAAGCGCCGAGTCGGCTGGCTTGTCAAGAATGCTGTCGGCTGCGACTGGCCGGGGGACTCAGTGGCGCGGGGGCGCATCCCCGGAATTTCCCCACGCGTGCAGCTGGGCGGTCAGGGCTTCACGGAAGCGGGACGTGCTGAAACGGCGGGCGTTTTGTCGACAGACTTCGGGCGCGAATGGCGCGGTGTTTTGCTCGAAACGGTCGAGCGCGGCCGCGAGCGACTCGGGCGTCTGCTCGTCGAAGAACAGGCCGGTCTCGCCATCGCAGACGGTTTCCAACGCGCCGCCTGCTCGCAGCGCAATCACGGGTCGCCCCGCCGCCTGCGCCTCGACGGCGGAGATGCCGAAGTCCTCGATTTGCGGATGCAGAAAGGCACGGCAGCGGCGCATGAGGCGGACGATCTCGTCGTCGTTCACGCGGCCGACGAGGTGGACGCGTCCCTCGGTGGTGGCGGCCATGGCCGCGAGGCGTGTCTGCTCGGGGCCGGCGCCGGCGACGATGAGGCGGCGGCCGGTTTGCGCACAGGCTTGGATGGCGAGGTCGACGCGCTTGTAGGAGACGAGTTCGGCCACGATTAGGTAGAAATCGTCGGGGGGCGCGTCGGGCGCGACGAAGCGTTCAATGGCGACTGGCGGATGGATCACCACGCTTTCGCGTCCGTAGAGGCGCTGGATGCGC
>JAKPUV010001265.1 GCA_029554925.1 Candidatus Hydrogenedentota bacterium
TCTGGGAGGTGGGCGTGGACGGCTCGGGGCTGCGGCAGGTCTCCTTCCCCCCGGCCGATGAGGCGGAGAAGGTCGCCCGCTGGGGCAAGCCCTGGCACACGGACGACATCCACCCGGCCTATCTCCCCGACGGGCGGATCATCTTCTCGTCCACTCGCTCCGAGCACACCGTGCTCTGCGGCGGCTCCGCCCACCTTACCGCGCCGGTCCTCCACCGCATGGACGCCGACGGGGGAAACGTGGAGCCCTTGAGCGCGAGCCTGGTCAGCGAGTTCTGCCCGGTGGTCCTCGACGACGGGCGGGTCATGTACCACCGCTGGGAGTATGTGGACCGGGGCGCGCGGGTCAGCAAGACCGTCTGGTCCATGAACCCCGACGGCAGCCGCCCGCAGGAGCTCTACGGCCTGGCGGACGACACGACCACGGTCTACATGTACCCCCAGCCCCTGCCGGGGGAGGACCGCCGTTTCGTGTGCGTCGGCACCTGCCACTTCCCGCAGGGCGGATGCCTCGGCGCGGTCATGCTGGTGGACCCCGGCAACGGCAACCGCGAGCGCGGCCCCGACCCCGACGAGGAGGGCTATGTCCAGGGGGACCCCCGCTATGCGGTGAACAACATCACCCCCCACGTGTTCATAGAGCGGAGGACCGAGCCCGGGTGGCATTTCCTCGCCGAGAACGGAAAGTACAAGCACGACCGGGAGGGCACCTCCGGACACCTGTACTCGACCCCCTTCCCCGTCACCGCGGACCGCTTCCTCGTGTCGTTCAAGGCCAACCCCGCCGACCACCGGCAAAACACGCCGAACGCCTACGCCCTCTGGCTCCTCGGCGCCGACGGTTCGCACCGTTATGTCCACGGCGACCCCGCCCTGTCCTGCTGGCACCCCCTCCCCGTGCGCGCGCGGACGACCCCGCCGGTGATCCAGCCGCAGACAAACCCGGCCCTCGCCGCGGAGAACGAGGCCCTCTGCGTCCTCGTCAATGTCTACACCGGCATGGACGGCGTCGCGCCGGGCGAGATCAAGTGGCTGCGCATCAACGAGGCGGTGCCCCGCTACTGGGACACGGCCCGCCGCTGGGACCCCAGCCTCAGCAGCAGCGGATGGAAGGCCGCCCTGTGGCCCCGGGTGCAGTGGGGCGTCGTGCCCGTGGAGGCCGACGGCTCCGCCTACTTCCGCGTGCCCGCCAACCGGAACATCTTTTTCCAGGCCCTGGATGAGAACTTCATGGAGGTCCAGCGGATGCGGACGTTCGTGAATTTCCAGCCGGGCGAGCGCCGCTCGTGCATCGGCTGCCACGAGCCCCGCTCCCAGGCCCCGCCGCCGAGCAGGCCGACGGCGTCGCTGCACGCGCCGGTGGCCATTGCGCCCCAGCCGGGCGACAGCGGCCCGCGACCCCTGCACTATCCGACGGACGTCCAGCCCATCCTCGACCGCCACTGCGTCCGCTGCCACTCGGGCCCCAAGCCCAAGGCCGCCCTCGACCTCTCGCCCACCCTGACCACGCACTTCAACCGTTCGTACGAGTCGATCATGGAGGCCAACCTGGTCAACGCCATCCAGGAATGGGCCGGTCGGCGCAAGGGCGGCTGGCAGGCGTCCATGGAGAACGTCGAGGTCGTGCCGGCGTACTCGCTGGGCTCGCACAAGAGCAAGCTGATCGCCCACCTCCGCAAGGGCCACAGCGACGTCAAGCTGTCCAGGGAGGAGTGGGTCCGCCTGGTCACGTGGATCGACGTGGGCGCGCCGTACTACGGCTCGTACTTCGGGCGGCGCCACCTGCGCCACAAGGACAACAAGGAC
>JAKPUV010001266.1 GCA_029554925.1 Candidatus Hydrogenedentota bacterium
CATCCTGCGGACTGGCCGTTCGCCTTCCGTTGCTCCCCACCCCGCATCGCTGCGGCGCAGTTACGGTCGGCTACAGGCCGGAGAAGGTTTACCTGGAGGGGACTCACACCCCTCCGACAAAATGCGCTCGCGGGCGCACTACCGCCAGCGTCCCGCTGGCCTTGTCTTCGGACGCGCGTCACATTGACCGCACCCTCCGGCGTTTGGGATACTCTCACCGGTCCGGTGTTGGGTAGTCCGACCCGGTCCTCCCCTCATTCCCAGGGCACAGCATGACCATCCCCTTGATAGACCGGCATCTCCGAATCTTGGACACCCTGCGCGCCCTGGGGCGCGCCGTCTCATTTTCGGACCGCGAGGGTCTGCCCACTCCTCGCACGCTGACGCTACCCCCCCATGATTTCCTCGCCATGGGACATTCCGGATTCTGCAAGGACCACGGTCTCGCGTTCCCGCTGTATGCCGGGGCCATGGCCGGGGGCATCTCCTCCGTGGCCCTCGTGGAGGGCATGGCCCGGGCGGGCATGACTGGATTCTTCGGATCCGGCGGCCTGTCCCCCGAAGACATTCGCGGCGCTCTGGCGCGTCTCCGCGACACCCTCGGCGGCCTGCCTTTTGGGTGTAATCTCCTGAACAGCCCCGGAAACCGCGCCTGGGAGGCCGCCGTGGTGCGGGTCTGCCTGGAAGAGGGGGTCCGGTGCGTGGAGGCCTCCGCATATATCACCCCCAGCCCCGAACTGGTCCTCTACCGGGTGAAAGGGCTGCGCCGACTGCCCAATGGCGGCGTGGAGGCGCCAAACCGCGTCATCGCCAAACTCTCCCGAACCGAGGTCGCCTCCCGGTTTTTCGCGCCGCCCCCAGAGAAGGCCCTGAAAGCGCTGCGCGCGGCGGGGGAAATCACAGAAGAGGAGGCGGTCCTGGCTGCCGAGATCCCCCTGGCCCAGGACATCACCGCCGAGGCGGACTCCGGCGGCCACACGGACCACCGCGCGGCCTTCTGCCTGCTTCCCTCGCTACTGGCACTGCGCGATGAGATGCAGGCGCGCTATCCCCAGTTTCCGCCCCTGCGGGTCGGCCTGGCGGGCGGTATTGCCACCCCCCACGCCGTGGCCGCAGCCTTTGCCCTGGGGGCCGACTATGTGGTGACGGGTTCCGTCAACCAGGCGTGCAGGGAGTCGGGCACCTCGGACACCGTGCGCCGCCTGCTCGCCGAGGCGGCCCAGACGGATGTCTGCGACGCCCCCGCCGCCGACATGTTCGAACTCGGTGCCAGCGTCCAGGTGCTCAAGCGCGGCACCCGGTTCGCGGAACGCGCCGGCCTGCTTCGGGCGCTGTACACCGCCCACGCCTCGCTGGAAGAGCTCCCGGCCAAAGACCGCGAGCATCTCGAGCGGGTCCTGTTTCGGAAACCTTTGGAAACCGTCTGGGCGGAAACGGAGTCCTTCTTCCGCGAACGCGACCCCGGACAGGTCGAGAAGGCCCTCCAGAACCCCCGGCACCGCATGGCCCTGGTGTTCCGGTGGTATCTGGGGATGTCCTCCAAGTTTGCGACCCTCGGAACGGAGGACCGGACGGAGGACTGCCAAATCTGGTGCGGACCCGCCATGGGCGCCTTTAATGACTGGGTGCGCGGCTCGTTCATGGAGTCTCCGGACGCGCGCAGCGCCCCGGAAGCGGCCCTGAACATCCTATTCCACGCGGCTGTCCTCCAGCGGGCCGCCGTTCTGCGCGCCGCGGGGATTCCGTTCCGCATGGCGCGTGAGGACGTTGCGCCGCTGCCCCGGGAGGAGATCATGCGCCTTTTGGCCCCCGACAAGGAGACCGATGGATGACGTTGAAGAAGAAAATCCTGCTGCTGGCCGCGGTCGCCGTCCCCACGCTCCTTGTGGACCATGCCACCAAATGGGCGGCCATCGCGTTCCTCAAGGACGGGTATCCCGTGTATTCGTGGGTGGGCGACCTTTTCCGGCTGCAGTATGCCGAGAACACGGGGGCCTTCCTGAGCCTGGGAAGCACCCTGTCCGATTTCTGGCGCGCCTGGGTCATGATCGGCGTCAACTCCCTCATCCTTCTCGGGGTCTTTCTCTTCCTTCTGCTGGCCCGGTTCCCCGGCGCGCTCGCGCCGTCCGCCCTCTCGCTTGTTCTCGCCGGTGGGGTGGGAAATCTCATTGACCGGGTGTTCCGGGACGGGCGGGTGGTGGACTTCATGAACATGGGGGTGTCAGCGGGCGATTTCTCCCTGCGCACCGGCATCTTCAACGTCGCGGACCTGGCGATTGTGGCGGGGGTGGTGCTGCTGGTGGCGTCTGAAATCCTGCCGGCGGGCCGGCGGAAGAAAACACCGGAGTGAGCCTCCGGGGCGGCCGCGCAAATGGTTGCCAAGCACCGCCCAATCCTATACAATGCAGGGGCTTTGCCCCTTACCTGGAAACTACACCCCATGGCACGCACGGCGGTATGTTACAGCGATGAGATGCTCGCCCACGACACGGGCGAGTTCCATCCTGAATCGCCCGCCCGTCTCACCGCCGTCCTGGACCATCTCAAGGAAAACGGCCTCTACCGCTTGCCTCTCGCGCCGGAATCCGCCTCGGTGGAGGACAT
>JAKPUV010001269.1 GCA_029554925.1 Candidatus Hydrogenedentota bacterium
GCCATGGTGCAGAGGTATCCGGCGACCAGCCCCACGGTGACCGGTTCGTGCGCCCGCGAAACATGCCGTATCCGCCGCAGGAAATGCAGCGCGAAGGAGGCGTGCAGAGCGAGGAAGAGCCCCAGACCGACGGGTCCCGTCTGATAGAGCATGTCGAGGAAGATGTTGTGGGTCGTTCCCTGGATGCGCAGGAAGGTGCCCGAGGTCGTCTTCTTCGGGTACGAAAGCTGGTCGCCCAGCCCCCGGCCCAGCACGGGATGCTCCGCGTAGCGCGAGAGCGCCTCGCGGTAGGCATAGAACCGCGTGTCCTCGTCGGACACCAGCGGCATGCCGAAGGCCGTCAGGCGCTCCTGAAACATGAACATGACATGCCCCACCCGGTCGGACAGGGCGAAGAAGAGCGCCGCGGTCCCCGCGAGCAGGATCACCCCCACCAGCGCGAGGCGCAGAATGATCCCCGCGATGCCGCGCCCCCGGTTGCGCGCCATGAGCACCACGGCGAGCGCGGGCGCGAGCAGCGCCTGGGCGATGCCCATGCGCCAGCCGCTGAAGCACATGAGGCCCGCCGTGGCCGCCGCGAAGGCCAGGGCCGCCAGCTTGAGCGGGCGCGGCCGGTCGGCCAGCAGGAAAGCCGTCAGATAGGCGAGCAGCAGCGCCAGGCTGACAATCTCATCGTCCGCCAGCAGGCGCGGGAAGATGTTGATCTCGTCGTTCGGGTAGAAGTACCGGCCCGTCACCAGCCGGAACAGCCCGAAGAGAAACGCGACGCCGCATCCCCCGAGCAGGGCCAGCTTCACCCCCTCCAAGTGCCTGCGCCGCGTGGCGAGGCACAGCGGCGGCAGCAGCGCCCAGGAGTAGATGAAGAAACGGCGGAAGTCGCCGAGAATGTCCTTGATCTCGCAGCCGTTCATGACGCCCGTGGCCATGGACACCACGCCCCAGCCCGTCAGCGCAGCCAGCAGCACCACCACCCGGCGCTCCCCCCGCTCCAGGGAGAACAGCGCCGGTCTTCTCCCCAGCGCGGCGGTCACAAAAGTGAACAGCAGCGCCGCGCCCACGAGATACAGGAGGACATCCCCCCCGTAGAAGCGGAATCCCCCCGCGCGCAGGGGGTGGAAATTCATCGGGGTGCGCAGGCCGAGGGCCGCGCCGAAGAAGATGATCGAAACCCAGGGGGCCGCGGGAAGCAGCACCACGGCCGCCGCACCCGCCAGCACGGCCAGCAGCAGCAGCTCGCTGGAAAGCCCCGCCAGCACGGCCAGCACCGACGCCGCCGCCAGACCCGCAAGCAGCACTCCCGCCTGATACGGCGGGGCGGCGGCGGTCTCTCTGGTGTCGGCCATGGAACGGCGGTCTCCGGGATTGCGGCGCATATGGGGTCAGGTCATGCGGACAGCATACCAAGCCACCGGAGGGACCGCAACACCACGCCGGAACACCCCCTCCCCGACAGTCCGCCTCAGGCGACGTTCTGGCCGTCGGCCTCGAAGGTTTCCAAGAGGGCTGCGCGGTCCACCGAACCCGTCCGCGACCGCGGAATCTCGGGCAGCAGCACCACGCTCACGGCGGGGGCGAGGTGGGGAAACCGCTCGGCGGCGTAGGCGGCCAGCTTTTCCCGCTTCGTCTTTGCGCCGGGCGCCAGCACCACAAAGGCAACCAGCCCCCCCGCCTCGTCATGGCGGGGCAGCACGCAGACTTCCGCAACGGAGGGGTGGCTGATAAAGTACTCGCCCACCTCGTTGATTATGGGGGTCATCGTCAAACTCCTGTGGCAGGGCGCCAGAA
>JAKPUV010001291.1 GCA_029554925.1 Candidatus Hydrogenedentota bacterium
CGCCGGAAACAGCGAATCGCAACGGGGAAAGTATACCAGCCAAAACGGCGTTTCTCAAGGCGGCCAAAGGGGCCCGCGCCCGCCCGCGGGGACGCGCGGAGAAAGGGGGCTGCGGAGGTCCGGAGAAACGGGGCTGGCGGCGCCGCGCCCGCTCAGGCGCCGCGCCGGGAACGACCCAGCAGCACCGCGCCGAGGGAGAGGATCGCCGCCAGGAGTGCCATCCCCCCCGCCGGGCCGGCCAGCGGCAGCGCCTCGCTGACCACAATGAGGTCGCGGCGCTCCGCGATGGCGCTGCTGAGGTCCGTGGAAACGGTGAGCGAAACGGAATACACCCCTGTGTCCGAATAGACATGCGCCGTGGCGGGCTCGACCCCCTCCAGAATGTCGCCGTCTCCGAAATCCCAGCGCCAGTTGACGACGGGCCCCACGTTTCCGGACACACCCGCCCCAAACTGGACCCTGAGCGGGGGGTGCCCGAAGTTCTTCTGGGCGAAAATCTCCACCTCCATTTCTTCCGGCCCGACGGCAATGGCCAGATCGTCCTCCGCCGGGACCAGGGTGCCTGCGGCGCCGTCGCTGTGGAGATACTGCCCGTCCCCCTCGTACGAGCACATGATGAGCTCCATGGCGTCCCCCGTGCGCGCATGCTGGATGCCCACCCATCCCGAGGAGAGATTCACCGGCGCCGACAGCACGGCCCGGAAGCGGCGCAGGGCGTAGTTCCGGCTGTAGAGGTGCGGCAGGTCCTCACGGGAAACGGTCACGGTCTCCGCATGCACGGAGGGGCCCGGCGCGCCCGCGTTGTCCGGATGCAGGCTGATGCGGAACGTCCGGCTTCCCGGGCCGGAGGGAAGCCAGTAGCCGGTGTTGCTGTTCCAGACGGCGCTGATCCCCCACCATTCCAGCGTTGCCACGGGCAGCGTCGCCCCGTCGAAGCGCTCGAAGGCGGTCCAGTTGTACTCCGAATCAACCACCTTGGCGGCCCACGCGCCGCCGGTCGGCGGGGGGGCCTGGCAGAACAGGCTGGAGGGGCGGCAGGCCTGCGGGGTCAACCCGCTGTTGGGGTCCTTCTCGGCGTTGGCGTTGAGCCACCGGCACCCCGCCTGCGTCGTCTGCGCCGAAGGCCAGACATGCCCCCCGGGGAAGGGTGTCACAACGCACCGGATGCCCGCGTCAACCAGCCGGCCCTGGGTCTGCGGGATGTCGTAGGTGTAATTTTCGTCGTCCTCGCCGATCAGGATCTGCACTACGAGGCGGTCTGTGGAGGGCCACAGGGAGGTTCCCGTCGGCCATCCCGCGGCGACGAGCAGGGTCCCGCACACCTTGTCCGGATAGCGGTAGGCCAGCGCCAGCGAGGCCCGCGCCCCGCCGGACAT
>JAKPUV010000003.1 GCA_029554925.1 Candidatus Hydrogenedentota bacterium
CTGTCCGAGGCGCCGCCGGTCAAGGTGCTGCGCACCCTGCGCCCGGCGGAAATCCGCCCCGCCGCGCCGGGCGAATACTTCATCAACCTGGGTGAGAACCTTTCCGCCGTGCCCTTTTTCACCGTGCGCGGGGCGGCGGGCGCGGCGGTGACCGTGACGGTGGGCGAGCTGCCCGACACCCCCTGGGAGGGCCATTCCTACACCTATACGCTGAAGGGGGAGGGCGACGAGACCTTCCGGCCCCGCTTCACCTATTTCGGCTTCCAGTACCTGTTCCTCAAGGGGGCGGTCCGTCCGGAGGACGCCGGTACGGACAACCGCCTGCCCGTGCTGCTGGACGTCGGCGCGGATTTCGTCTCCAGCGCCGCCCCGGAGGCCGGGTCGTTCCGGTGCGACAACACGCTCATGAACGACATCCACGACATGGTGGCGCGCTCCGTGCGCAGCAACCTCCAGAGCGTGCTGACCGACTGTCCCCACCGCGAGAAGCTCGGCTGGCTGGAGGTGTCGCACCTCATGGGACCGTCCATCCTCTACCACTATGACGCGGCGGGCCTCTACCGGAAAATCTGCCGCGACACCACGGAGGCCCAGCTCGACAACGGCCTCGTGCCCGACATCGCCCCGGAGTACACCCGTTTCAAGGGCGGTTTCTTCGAGTCGGCGGAGTGGGGCAGCGCCTGCGTGCAGCTGCCGTGGCTCCTGTACCAGTGGGAGGACGACACCCGCACCCTGGACCGCCAGTACGACACCATGGCGAAGTACACCCGCTATCTCGCGTCCACGCGGAACAGCAAGGGGCTCGCCAAGGGCGGCCTCGGCGACTGGTATGACTGGACTCCGGAAAAGGGCCACGCCGGCGCCGCGCAGCTCACGCCGGACGAGCTGACGGCCACGGCCTTCCTGTTTGACAACGCGCGCATCCTCGCCGAAACGGCGCGCCTGCGGAACCGCGCCGCGGACGCGGAGGAGTTCGCCGCCCTGGCCGCCAGGGTGCGCGAGGACTTTCTCGCCGCCTACTACCATCCCGACACGAAAAGCGTCGCCACGGGCAGCCAGTCCTCCCTCGCCGTGGGGCTGTTCTTCGGCCTTGTGCCCGAGGCCGACCGCGACGCCGTGCTGGCGAACCTCGTGAAGGCCCTGGAGGACATGCAGTTCCGCCCCACCAC
>JAKPUV010000009.1 GCA_029554925.1 Candidatus Hydrogenedentota bacterium
GCCTGGACCCAGTTGGCGCAGAGCTCCGCCGAGGGGACACCGTCCAGCACAAAGGACACGGGCGGCACGGCGGATATCCCGAAGGCAGTGTCCTGCCACACCTTGAGGAGGCGTTTTCCCTCCGGGTCCACCTCCCCGGCATGCGCGGCGAACGGCACCGCAACGACAAGACAGGAAATACTCAGAATGCGGCAGATACTCGGCATGGCGTGAGGGCCTCCCAGGAGTTGACACGAAAACACCTCGAAAGTATCGCCCCCGGAGGCGGCGTTTTCAAGTCCCGCGCGGGCCGGCCGATTCCCCGTGCGCCCTGCGGTAGGCGTGGCACAGAAAGGCGCAGGAGGCGCAGAAGTTCTCGAAGCCGGGAGCGGGGCCGCCGTTCAGCACGAACCCGCGCAGCGCCCGCATCTTCTCCCCGTTCCAGACCTCCTCAAAGGGGTCCCGCAGGAGGTTGCCCACAGCGCAGCCCGGGCGGTGCACCTGGCAGCAGACGTGCATGTCGCCATTGGCGTTGACGACCACCGTGTCCCACATCTGCCGGCACTCCGTGGGCACCGGGGCGTGCCCGCCGGCATCCACCGCGCTCACCAGCCCGGTGCCGCCCCTCTCCCGGGCGCTGTCAGAGAGCCACTCCTCGCGGAAGGCCTCCGGCATGCCGAAGACCTCCTGCAGCTCAAACTCCGCCCCGGCGGACGCCGCAAGCTGTCTGGCGGTCTCCACCTCGTGCTGGTTGACCCGGCTGAGGATCATCTTGTAGCGCACCTGCGGGGTGGTCATGCCGAGCCGGCCGCGCGCCCGCACCAGCCCCGCAAGGTTGCGCAGAACCCGGTCAAAGTCGCCCCCGACCCGGTAGGCGCCGTAGGTCTCCTGCGAGGCCCCGTCCACCGAGGCGACAAACCGGTGAAGGCCCGACCGGACCAGCGCCTCCAGCCATGCGTCGTCATAATCGCGCGCGCTGAAGTTCGCGTGGACCACCGTCTGGATGCCCAGGTCCGCGAAGAACCGGATGTACGCGTTCAGGTGGGGATTGAGCAGCGGCTCGCCCCAGTTGAAGAGGTTCGCCTCGCAGAGCGTGTCGAGGGGAAGGTTCTTCACCAGTTTCGCGAAGGTGTCCGGGGCGAGGAACTCCCGGGCCAGTGAGCCCTCGCCGTTGCCGGTGGGGCAGAACCGGCAGCGCAGGTTGCACACCGGCCCCGGGTCAAGAACCAGGTAGGCGGGCCGCGTCCGGGCCACGCACCGGCCCAGACGCATGTCCTCCTCCGCCAGCGCCAGCATGCGCAGCGCGCGCCGGTGGCGCAGCCAGGCCTGGAGGCGCCGGCGGCGCCCGGGAAGAAAGAGCAGGCGGAAGGCCCTGCCCGGCATGCGCGAAAGAAACATGGCACCATCTTGCCAGCAGACGGACCGGGCGTTCAATCACAACCGGCGCGGGCATGGAAAGCGGCTGTTTTCCCATGCTACCATGCGGCTTCGCCCCGGCCGTCAAGAGGCCAATCACGGGAGGCACAGCGCATGACGGCTCCGACACATTCAGGAAGGTTGCGCCGCTGGGCCGCAAACGCGGCTGCGGTCCTGCTCGGTTTCCTGATCGTGGCCATTGCGCTCGCCGCCGCAGAGGGCGCGCTGCGTCTTAAGGCCCGCCTCTCTTCGGATTTCCCGCCTCCGTCCCTGGAACAATATGGGCAAGGGATTATTCACGGGAAGAGTATTCTCAGCTACGAGCTCACACGCGACGGCACGGTGCGGGGCGTCGCAAAATGGGGCGACCAGTTGATCTACAGTGTAAGTGGCAGGACCGACGCCGCCGGCCGACGACTAACCCCCTGCACGGCCGCCGCAGGGGACGATGCACCCGTTGCGGCTTTTTTTGGGTGCTCCATGACTTTTGGGCAGGGCGTCCAGGACGATGAGACGCTGCCCGCGCGCTTCTGCGCGCATGCGCCGGACTGGCAGGCCTTCAATTATGGGGTGGGTGGCTACGGACCCCAGCAGATGTGGCTGCAGATATGCAAGAACCGGGTGCTGAAAGAGTTTTCCGGACGCCGGGGCGTGGTGGTCTACTCCTTCATAGACCATCATTTGGAACGGCTGGTCGGCACGCCCTCCGTGTTGTCCTCGTGGACGTATCCGCTTCCCTGGCTGGAGGAAGACAACGGGCGGATTGTCCACCGGGGCACCTTCCGGGACCGCTCGTTGGTACAGGACTTCTATTTCCGTTATGTCCGGCGCGCCCACCTGACCCGGTTCATTGAAAACCGCCTGCCGTCCCCCAAGCCCGCGAAGGAACGGAAGGACGCCGCCCTGGACTTCCTCGTTCGCCTCGTTGTGGAATGCAAACAGGCCGCGAGGGAGCAGGCGCCGGGCTTCACCTTCTGTTGTCTGGTGCTTCCGACCTGCGGGGGAACCGCCCGGGGGAGGCTGCTGCAACGGCTGGAGGGGATCGGAGTGCGCACGCTGGACTACGAGCATCTCTTTGAGGAGGCCGGGATTCCGGACAGTGAGCTGTTTTTCAACGATTCACCGCTGGGGACAAAAGGGCATTTCAAGCCACAGGGATATGACCTTGTCGCGCAGCGCCTTTCCCGCGACATCTCTGCGGGAATGAACGCCCCGGAAGCCTGCGCGCCCGGCCCTCCCTCTTCGGAAGCCCCGCAATGAGATGAACCGTCTCACGGACGGGGTCTCAATTCTGGCCCTGGGCAGACGGGCCGTTCCGGACGCTCATTTCACCGCGCCGCAGGCCGTCCCCGGAGGTCGGTGGTGCGGATGGTGTTGTCGGGGAGGCCGCGCTGTTTGTCGGCGTGGCCGGAGGCGTTGAGCCAGAGGAGGGTGTTGGCCCCCGTGAGGGTGGCGAAGACGCGGTCCTCCTCGCCGTCGGTGGCAAGCAGGGCGCGGGTGCCTTTGGAAAGTTCGGGGGCCTTGCGGAGGAGGTCCGTGAGGGCCTGGCGCAGGGCGGGGGTCTTGGGGTCGCCGGGCACGGCGCAGGCCCTCCCCTTTCCGGTGTCGGCGCCTTCGCCGAAGAGCGGCGCCACGGCGGCGGCGTCTCCTTCGACGGTGCGCAGGGCCGGCACGCCGGAGGCGTTGATGAGAAGGCCGCCGTTGCGGGTCCATTCGGCGAGGGCGTTCCAGGTGTCCTTTTCCGCCGTGTCGCCCCAGAGGAGGATGAGGGCCTTGCAGTGCTTGAGGCCGCCGTCGGCGATCTGTCCATCGCTGAGGTAGTTGAAATCGAAGCGGTCGCGCAGGGGCTGGACATGCTCCAGAAACTGGTTGCCGTTGAGAAGGATGTGGGTCTCGGGGTAGTAAACGGCGATTTCCACACGCGGGGACCGGTCGCGGAAGGCGGACGCGCCGCGGAACCAGGCTTTCAGGGCGGCGTCCTGGGCGAAAACGTTGGGGTGGTAATAGTGGAGGCCGCGCGCGTCGGAGGCGGCGGCGTTGTAGACGCGGGGAACAACGCCCTCGGGCCGCACCTCGCCGGCGGGCTCGAAACTGAAGTACGCGCCGTACTGGTGTCCGGCGGAGGCGACCCACCGGGTGAGGGAGAAATTGGCGCGGTAGTCCGTGCCCTCGTTGGTGATGCGGACGCCCGCCCCAAATTCGGCGGCGAGTTTGCACTGCATGCCGAAGTCGGCGCCGTGCTCGGCGGGGGCGTGGCCGCCCGTGCAGACCTCCACAGGCCCGTCCCAGTGCTTCCGGATGTTTTCCAGCCAGAAGCGGGTGTAGTCGTTCATGGCGCCGATGTACCACGCCGTGAAGTCGAGCCAGGCGCGGTCGTTCGGCGCGGCGTCGCGCAGGAAGGGTTTTACGTCGTCAAACCCGGCGTGGGCGGTGCCCCAGGAGGTGTTGAGCTCGGCGATGGAGGCGTACTTTTCCGCGAGGAAACGGCGCAGGTCGGCGACGGCGAAGGGGTCGTCCGCCCAGAACCCGCCGTGGGTGTGGTAGTCGCCGTACACGCTGGCGGTCCAGTCATTGCCGGAGGCGGGGTAGATGGCCTCGCCGTAGTTGCCCGTGATGCCGAGCAGGATGGAGTCAACGACGCCGGTGTCGCGGTAGTGCTCGCAGAAGGCGGCGATGAACCGGGCAAGATGCCCGCGCATTTCGGGGCTCCACAGGGAGGCGATGTCCGACTCCTCGCCGTGTTCGAGGCAGACGTAGCCCTGGAATCCCTCCTTCCTGTAAAACCAGTCCGGCAGGCTGTACGCCGAGCCGCAGATGAGGAAGGGCACCCATTTCAGCCCGTGGCGCCGGTAAATCTCCACATAGCGGTCGTAGACC
>JAKPUV010000015.1 GCA_029554925.1 Candidatus Hydrogenedentota bacterium
TGCACGCTCAGGGGGGTCTCGCCCCACCCGGTGGCACCGCGCCCCGCGCGGTCCTCCACCCGCAGGGCGACGCGGGCGCAGTCCACACTGGTGAGAGTCTCGGATCCGAACTTGAGCGGAACCCGCGTGGTGACGGGGAGAAGGTACAAGTCGGCCCCGACCGGAAGGATGTCGGCGCGCTTCTCAGGCATCCGGCGGCGCCCCCCCGTTCTGCGCCGCCACCGCCTGCGCCTGTGCCCTGGCCTTCGCCATGTTCTTGAGGGACTGGTCGAGCATCTCCAGATAGCCCATGATCAGCAGGTCCGCCGCCTCGCTGTTCCGTTCGCTGTAGGCGCGCAGCAGCTCGCCCAGCAGCGTGGAGACCCCGGTGATGCCGACGATGGGAATCTCGAAGGTTCGCCGCAGCTTCAGGAAGATCCGCCCGACGCTGTTGAAAAGCAGGGCATACACCTGGTTGTGCGTGGAGTAGGCGATGCGCTCGAAAAGCGCTTCGTACACGCGCTCCCGGTCTGCTTCCGGACTGGACAACAGCTCCAGGAAGAGGGCGCGGACCTCGATCTCCTCCTCGTCCGTGTGGCGCTCCACGGAAAGGTTCACAACGGTGCGCACAATGTGCTTCCGGAACTCCATCACGTCCAGCAGGAAGGGGTAGTTGATGGCCCCGTACTCGTCGGTGAGGAGGATGTCGAAAATCTCAATGCCCGCCAGGAAATGGAGCCGCTGGACATAGATGCCCGACCCCTGGCGGATTTTCACCAGGCCCACGGCCTCAATGCGTTTCAGGGCCTCGCGGATGACGTGCCGGGCCACGTCGAACTCCTCGGCCAGCGCGCGCTCCGTCGGCAACTTCGACCCGACGGGATACTCACCCGAGATGATCCTGCGCGTCAACCGCTCCGTGATGTCCATGGACCGGGTGGTCAGAGCCTTCTTCTCCATGCGCATTCCCCATGTGTTGAAGTTTCCCGTTTCTTCCGGAAACGCCGGGTATTATGCACAAGGCAGGCGGATTTTGCGAAAAACCGGGCCGGCGGGCTTGTCGCGGCGAACCCATTGGGCGTAACCTATGGCATCTTTCTGGAGGATGCCCCCGTGACCGAGCCCACCGTTGCCCCCGCGCCCTCTGTCCGACGGATTGTCTCCGTGGACGCCCTGCGCGGCTTTGACATGTTCTGGATCGTCGGCGGCAGGGAGCTGCTGATCGCCGTGGCCGCCCTGTTCTGCGGGGCCCGCGGCGTGCCGAAGGCCTTCCTGTATCAGTTGTCCCACCCCGAATGGACGGGATTCACGGCATGGGACATGATCATGCCCCTCTTCCTGTTTCTGGCGGGGGTCTCGCTTCCCTTCGCCTTCGCGCGACGTCTGGGGGAGTCGCGGGACTACCGGAAAATCTACCGCCGCATCGCCCGGCGACTGGTTCTGCTGTGGATTTTCGGCATGATCGCCCAGGGCAACCTGCTGGAGTTCAACCTGGACACCCTGCATCTCTTCTCGAACACCCTCCAGGCGATCGCCGTGGGATATCTGATCGCGGCGGTGGCCGTGCTGCACCTGACCCTGCCCCTTCAGGCGCTTCTGGCGGCGGCGCTCCTCGCGGCGTACTGGCTGCTCATGATGTTCGTGCCCGCACCCGGTCTGGCCGCCGGGACACTGGAACCCGACGCCAACCTCGCCCTGTGGCTGGACGAGTTCATCCTGCGGGGGTTCCGGGACGGCACCTCGTACGCTTGGATTCTTCCCGGGTTCGGCTTCGGCGGCACCGTGCTGCTGGGCGTGTTCGGGGGGCACGTGCTCCGGCAGGAGTCCTGGAGCCCCCGCCGACGACTACTGGTGCTGACGGGCATGGGCCTTGCCTGCCTCGCGGGAGGCTGGCTGTGGGGCCTGCATTTCCCGATCATCAAGCACCTGTGGACCAGTTCCATGGTGCTGTGGGCCGGCGGGTGGAGTTTTCTGCTGCTGGCGGCGTTCTACCTCGTGGTGGACATCTGGCACTGGGAGAGGTGGACCTTCCCCTTCATCGTCATCGGGTCCAACGCCATTCTCATCTACATGGCCGTGCACGTGGTGGATGTGGGCGGCTGGCTGGAGGATTTCTGGACCACCGGCGACCCGGGGGTAATCGCGCAGGTGCTGATCGCCGCGGGGGCCGTCCTAGTGTTCTTTGTCCCCCTGTATCTCCTCTACCGCTTCAAGATATTCCTGCGCGTGTGACCCTGGTCAGTCCGGATTTTCTTTCATCCACGCGCGGACGGCGTCCTCGGCCTCCGGCGGGAACAGCCACACGCCGCAGCGCCCCTCCCCCTCCCTTGCGGGCGTGACTTCCAGGGTGGGGGCCGGGTCAGACACCCCGAACCGCGGGCAATACCAGAACCGGGTCTCCCCTTCCCCCGGCAAATGGGCGGACAGCGCCGTACCGGGTTCCGGCAGGACCAGAAGTACTTCCGCATCCCGGCGCAGGAGGCAGGCACCATCTTCGCGCAGGGAGACCGCTGTGTCTGGAGGGGTGTGCAGCAGTGCGACCAGCGACCCCGGCCTCCCGTCCCGCACCGCCGCATCGCGTACCCGCCAGGCGGGGATGCTGTCCAGGCACAGGATTTCCCGCCGGTGCACCACGCCGCCCGGCAGGGTCACCTCGCCGGTGAAACGGCGTCCTTCCACACAGGACTCCACCCGCGCGCAGGGCTGGGCGTGGCGTCGTCCGACCCGGAAGACGGACCAAGCCTCGACCGGCTCAATGCCGTCCACCACGGCGGTGTTGTGCGCACGAACGCTCCGGCACCACCCGCGCAGGGGGCTTTCCGCATACCCGTGGCATCCGGCGTCCACCAGCATGCGCGTTGTTCCCAGGGAAAGTTCCAGGGTCAGCGGGTCGCCGTGGGCATGGCCGGGCTGCACAGGGGGCACCGGGCTGGCCTTCACCAGCAGGCGTCCTCCCGTATTCTCAAGCGCGTACATACCCGTGTCAGGAAACTCCTGCCGCAACCGGACCGCACCGCAGCACCGGTGCGCGGCGAAATCCGCAAGGACGCGCGCGGGGAACGCCTCCCCGAGCACGGCATCGTTGAACAGCGGGATGTCACCTTCGGGATGAGACACACCGTGGAGAAAGCCCGCCATGCGCAGCAGCACCGGGCGCAGATGCTCCGCGTCGGGATGCCCGTCTCCCAGGGCCGCCAGAAGCACCAATCCGTCCCACAACGCCAGGGCGTGGTACATGGGACTCCGCTCGAAATGGCCCCCGTCGGGCAGCACCTGCCGGTCAAACTGCCCCACCGCCTCCGCCGCACCCCGCGCCAACAGCTCAGCATCGCCCAGCAACGCGCCCGCCACCGCCAGGGCGCAGGCGTTCTTCAGCAGATGGTTCCCCTGAAGGTCCCATTCGAACCGACGCGCCAGCCACCGGGCCTGGTGCTCCAGCGAGGCGCGCAACTCCGGCAAACCGGTGTCCAGCACGGCGCCCGCGAGGGACCAGTTCAGCATCCTCTCCGAAACCGGGAACGGCTCCCAGCCGTCGCCCACCCCGGGCGGGTTGTTCCGCATCCAGTCCAGGAGTGCCTCCCGCGCCAGCGCGAGGTCCTCAGGCCGGGGAAAGCGGGTGTTTTCCAGTGCCAGCAGCATCAGCCAGCGGAACCCGTGCAACTGGTACCGCCAGAGCTTGGGCAGCGCCGCATCGTGCCAGGGATACCCTTTTTCCGGGGCCGCACGGTTCAAGAAGACCGGCTGCCCTCCGCGGAGGGCGTCCATTGAGCCCTTGTCCCCCGACAATCCGGCGGATGCCGCGTTCTCCAGAAAGGCGCGCAGGCGGGACAGCGTCTCCGCATTCAAAGCCCCCGGCGTTCCGGGGCCGCACCGCCGCGCCGCCACGGGGGCAAAGGGCTGCTGCGCACGGCGCAGAAGCCGCCACCCGATCTGGGACGGCCTCAGGCGCGTCACCGTGCGCAGAAAACGCCCCGGCGAAAAGGGCACCCGCCCGTTCGCAGTCTGCGGGGACTTCATGGCCGCTCCTCCCGTGCGGCGCGCCAGATACGGGCAAGCATGGCACTTCGGCGCCTCAGCAGTTCCTCCGTGGCGGCCATGGATTCCTCCAGAGACACGGGGCCGTCGGCCAGAGCGAAGGCGGCGGTCAGCCCCTCCGCATGAAGCGCCGCCAGATCCCCGGACAAACTTCCCGCCAGGGCAATGACCGGCACCCCGGCGGCGCGGGCCAACCGGGCCACCCCCACGGGCACCTTCCCCCAGAGCGACTGGGCGTCCAGCCGGCCCTCCCCGGTGATGGCGAGGTCCGCCCCGCGCAGTGCCGCCTCTAGGCCCGCCTCGCGGGCCACCACCTCCACGCCGGGCACGAGGCGCGCGCCGAGAAACGCCGCCAGGCCCGCGCCGAGTCCCCCCGCGGCGCCTCCCCCCGGCAGAAGACGCATATCCCTGTCCAGATCCCGCATGACCACCCCGGCAAAATGGGCCAAGGCATCGTCGAGCCGTTCGGCCATCTCCGGGTCCGCGCCCTTCTGCGGCGAGTATAGCAGGGAGGCCCCGGTGGGTCCGCACAGGGGATTGTTCACGTCACAGGCAACCAGGATCTCCGTTTCCTCGATCCGCGGGTCCAGCCCGGACAGATCCACCCGGTCCAGCCGAAGCAGGGCCTCCCCTCCCGGGCGAAGCTCCCGGCCTTCGGCGTCCTTCAACGACACGCCCAATGCCTGGGCCATCCCCACCCCGCCGTCGTTGGTGGACGTGCCCCCCACGGCCACGAGGATGCGTCGCGCCCCCCGGTCCAGCGCGGCAACGATCATTTCTCCCACGCCGAAGGTGGTGGTCCGGGCGGGATTGCGCTCCCCGGGCGGGATCAGCGAAAGGCCGACCGCCTGGGCCGACTCCACCACAGCGGCCCGGCCTTCATCCAGGAATCCGAGACAGGCCGCGACAGGCTCCCCCAGGGGGCCGGTCGCCTCCACCCGCTCCACGCGCCCGCGCCCGCCGCCGACCAGGGCGTCGAGGGTCCCCTCACCACCGTCGGCCATGGGCACCATGCGCAGCTCCGTCTCCGGCCAGACAGACCCCCACCCTTCCGCGACCGCCGCCGCGACCTGCGCGGCGGACGCCGCCTCCTTGAAGGAGTCTGGGGCGATGACAAGCTTCATGGTTTCCGTCCCCGGCGCACACAGTCCGCGCCGCACGACAACGGTAGGGGCTTTGCCCCGCCTGAGTCAATCATGCGGCCGCCCTTTTTCGCTTGGGCTTCATGCCGAAGAAGAGGCGGACCGGGTTTAACGGCCGCACCAGAACCAGATAGAGCAGCGCCGTGAAGGTTCCCGCCCCCGCCGTCACGATCAGGAACGCCGCCAGCGGCGGCAACGCGAATGGCAGGAGAAGGTACGCGGCGCAGACCACGACGGTCTGGTGAAGGATGTAAAAGGGATAGGCCGCCTCCGCAAGATGCGGGAGGACCGCCGGACGCAGGCCCGTGAGGCGTTTCCCGTATCCAACGAGGGCGACCACCAGACACCACATGGCGAAGCCCTCATAGGAGATGTCCAGGACCTTTCCCGCCAGCCAGAAATCCCGGTGCACGCCGAGTATCCACCCGGTGATGGGCGCCGTGATGCACAGGAGACCAACGACCAGGGCGGCGCGCCGACGACGTTCCAAAGCGGCGGCAATCCTGGCGTCCGCCTGCCACAGGAAACCGGCCAGAAAAATGAGCAAGAAATAGGGAATGTTCTTGTCCCCAATGTCCGGGACAAGCTGCGCCAGCATAAACGGAACGGGGGCCAGCCAGAACACCGCAGGGTTCTCCAGCAGTGCGGCCAGGTGTCCGCGCGCGCGCGCCGACGCGTCCCCGGCCAGCCATTTCAGCAGGGGAAACGAGACGCACACATAAGCGAAGAGAAACAGGACAAACCACAGGTGGGCCGGAGTGAAGCCGCCCTCATAGCCGGAGAGCCCTGTCGGGCCGATGGTGAAGAACTGGCGGGGGTACCAGGAGGCATAGCCGCCGGACCAGGTGCCGCGCGCCAGGCAGGCCAGATAGGACTGGGGCGGCACCACCACCAGCACGCCAAAGACGAAGGGGATCAGAAGACGGCGGACCCTCTCCGCCAGAAAACCGCGCGCGCCCCGCGCGGCGATGGACATGCGGGCGGACGCCCCCGCCAGCCAGAACAGCAGGGGCATGTGCCAGGCCGAGCAGCCCGTGACAATCAAGGCGCTCAGCAGGAGGCTTCTTTCTGTTCCCCTCACATAGAAATCGCCCCACACGCCGTAGACGCAGGCCGTATGGAACGGCACCAGCAGCAGCACCGCCCCGATGCGCAGCCAGTCAATGTCCGCCCGCCGCGTGTCAGCCATTTCCCGGTTGGAGCCTCCCTCCCTGCCGGTCCGTGGGCCAGTAGGTGTCGAAGAGCGTGTCCCCGTAGCGCCGCATCCACCCGTCCAGGGCGGCGCGCATTTTGGCGAGTTTTCGCGCGCAGGCTGGATCCTTGGCGAGGTTGCGCGTCTCCTCCGGATCGTTCCCCAGGTCGTACAGCTCCTCGCCATGCACCAGATAGCGGCTGTACTTCCACTCCCGCGTTCGCCAGGTGCGGATGGGGTTCACCCACTGCTGCTTGCCGTAGTACTGCACGGCCACGCCCTCCCTCGGCGCGGACAGGGCCCCGCCGGACAGCAACGGAACGAGGGACATGCCGTCCCCTTCGGGCGCGTCCCGCCGCGCAAGAGCGCACAGGGTCGGCGTGATGTCCGCCAGGGAGACCAGGTCATCATTGCGGACACCCGCCCCCCCGCCGAAGCGCGCGGGCACCCGAATGATCAGGGGCACCCGGACAAGCTGGTCGTACATGAAGGGGCCCTTGTAGACCAGGCGGTGGTGCGTGTCCATGTCGCCGTGGTCGGAGACATACACGACCACCGTGTTTTCCGACATGTGCAGGGCATCCAGCGCATCCAACAGCCGCCCCACCTCGCGGTCCACCAGTTGGCATTTGTCGCGGTAGGCCAGACGATATTTTTCCAAGGCTTCGTCCGGCCAGTCGCGGAACGGCTTTCCCTGGTCCTCCGCAAGGAACTGCCGCTGGGGGGCGGGTTTCCCCTCCAGGGTGTCCGTCCACGAAGCGGGACGCGGCACGGGCGGCCCATCGGGCCGGGGGCCATCGGCGGAGATAACCTTCGCCGCCTCATAAATGTCGTGCGGATTGATGTAGTTGACGAAAAGGGCAAATGGCTGCTTCGCCGCCGTGCGCGCCTTCATGAAGTCCAGCGCCTTCTCCGTCGCGCCGACGTGGGAATCGCCGTCCAGGTCGGAGACGTTGAAGTCCGTTGCATGGTCCCTGCGGTTCCCCAAGTGCCACTTGCCGAAATACCCGGTGTGGTATCCCGCCACTGTTAGAAGCCGCCCGAGCGTGGGAGGGCCGGGTGCCATCGCCTCGATCCGCCCCCCGTCATGCCGCTGGACGTCGAGGTTCCCCAGGACGCCGGTCCGGTGGGGATACAGGCCCGTATACAGGGTGGAGCGGCTCGGCGAACATTGCGGGGTGGTGCAGAAAGCCTCACGGAACCACACGCCCGACTTTGCCAGGCGGTCCAGCGCGGGGGTGTCGAAGAAGGAGTCGGCCACGCCCAGGGCGCGGCCATGCTGCTGGTCGCTGCAGATCAGCAGGATGTTCGGCCGGTCCACGCCGACCTCATCTGCCCCGGCGCGCCGCAGGGCCAGAAGACTTCCGGCGGAGGCGCCGAGAAAGGTTCTGCGGGACAGGCTCTTCATGACGCAGGAATCCTCTCGGGAAGGGTTTCGCGGTACTCCGCCCAGCGCGCGCGCAGGGCGTCCAGACGATCCGCATGCGCGGAGTCCGCCGCGAGGTTGCGCGTCTCGTGGGGGTCCGCCGCCAGGTCGTAGAGTTCCTCCATGGCGGGGTCCGTGTCCACCCAGCGGATATAGGTCCATCCCTCGGCGCGAAGGCCCTCGCTCCGGGGGATGAGCGGATGCTTGAAGAGATGCTCGAAATACCAGTCCCTCCGCCAGTCCCCGGGGTTGTCCCCCCGCGCCAGTTCCAGGAGACTGCGGCCCTGCATGGTGGCCGGCACGGCCAGTCCGGCCCGTTCGGTGATCGTCGGAGCCAAGTCAATGTTGAGCGCCATGGGGTCCAGCGCGCGCCCGCGCATCCCCTCCGGGAGCGACGGATCAAACAGGACCAGGGGCACGCGGATGCTCTCCTCATAGGCGTACCACTTTCCGGCCAGGCCGCGCTCGCCGTAAAACGCGCCGTTGTCCCCGATGAGCAGGATGACCGTGTTGTCCGCGACCCCGGCGGCGTCCAGGGCGGCGCGGATGCGGCCGATGGCCCGGTCCACCCCGGTGATCATGCGGAACACGTCGCGCATGGACTCCTGGTAGAAGTCGGGGGTGCAGAAGCGGACCCCCCAGCGCATGCGCCCCTCGCTGTTCTTCAGAAAGTCAGGGAGCGCCTCAAAGTCCGCACAGGAGGAATGCGGCTGCGGCGGAACGGATACATCCCGGTAGAGGGACTCGCATTCCGGCTCGGGCGGGTAGGGACGCCGCGCATAATCGTGCGAATGGGGCGCGTCGAAACCGACGGTAAGGCAGAAGGGTTTCCCTTTCGGAACGGAGCCGATGAAATCCGACGCCATGTCGGCGGTGATGCGGGTGACATGGCGGCGTTCGCCGTCCACCTCGCGGAAGAAGGGCTCCTTCCCCGGAGGCAGGGGCCGCACCCCCAAAGAATCGGGCGGCGTGCCGCCCACGCCGTACTTCCCGACATGGCAGGTTTCATACCCCGCCGCATGCAGCAGGGCCGGATAGGTGCGCGCCAAATCCTCCGGCGTCAGGGGGGTGGAAAAGTCATGCACTCCGTGGCTGCGGGCGTGCATGCCCGTCAGGATGGAGGCGCGGCTCGTGCAGCAGATGGGCGTGGTCACAAAGGCATTGCGGAAGTGGACACCCCCGGCGGCCAGCCGGTCCATCTCCGGCGTCTGGAGGATGGGGTGTCCGGCGAACCCCGCCATGTCCCACCGGTGGTCATCCGTGATGATGACGACGATGTTCGGCGCGGCCTCTTCCCGCGCGGGTGCGCGCCGCGCCGCCAGGGCGGCCAAGGCCGCTGTTCCCGTGCCCGCCATGAACGCCCTTCGGCTCAACCCGGCCATGCGCGGTCCTCCTGAGGTGTGGTGTGGTTTTCACTGTAGCACGTTCGGCAAGTCCGGGCAAGTGGAAGCGTGTTCGGGGCAGCATGGACAATATGGACTTTATGGACGGAATGGACAGAGCTCTGTCCGTGCAGGTCCGTGTCGGTCCGTGGAAGGGTCTGCTATACTGCCTGCTCACCCGGAGGACACGGTCATGTCAACAGGTTCCGGTGGAATTTCACGCAGGACATTCATGGGCCGCGCGGGGGCGGCGGCGGCCGCCGCGGCGGTGCGTCCGGCCCTGGGGGCGGCTCCTTCCCATCCGCCCAAGCGGCCCAACATCCTGTTTCTTATGGCGGACCAGATGCGGGGCGACTGTCTTGGCGTGGCGGGAAATCAAGTCATCCAGACGCCTCATTTGGACCGGCTTGCCGCGCAGGGCTATTATTTCGCGTGGGCCTACAGTTCGACCCCCTCCTGCACCCCGGCCCGCGCGGCGCTGCTGACGGGCATGTCGCCCTGGAACCACGGGCAGTTGGGCTACGGCCGCGTGGCGGAGAAGTACCCGTACGAGAAGGCGCAGGCCCTGCGCGATGCCGGATACCACTGCTACGCCGTGGGGAAAATGCACTTCACGCCCCAGCGGAACCTGCACGGCTACCATGAGACGGTGCTGGATGAGTCAGGCCGGGCGGAGTCGCCCGATTTCCGCAGCGACTACCGGGGCTGGTTCCGCTCGCAGGCGCCGACCCTGAACCCGGACGCCACGGGGATCGGCTGGAACGACAACACCTCCGCGCCCTATGCCCTGCCGGAGGAGCTGCACCCCACGCGATGGACGGCGGACGTTGCGGAGCGGTTTCTGGATTCCTATTCGGGGGACGCCCCCTTTTTCCTCAAGGTGTCCTTTGCCCGGCCCCACAGCCCCTACGACCCCCCGGCCCGGTGGATGGACGCCTACCGCGACGCCCCCCTGCCCGAGCGGGCTGTGGGCGACTGGGCGGAGCGGTATACCCCCTGCAGCGACAACAGCGCCAGCATGTGGCACGGCGACCTCGGCCCCGAGGCGGCGCGCGCCGCCCGGCAGGGCTATTACGGCTCCGTGTCCTTCCTGGACGAGCAGATCGGACGCGTGCTGGCCGCTTTGGAACGGCGCGGGGACCTGGAGAACACACTGATCCTGTTCACCGCCGACCACGGCGACATGACGGGGGACCACCATCTCTGGCGCAAAACCTACGCCTACGAGGGGTCGGCGCACATCCCCATGATGGTGCGCTGCCCTGCGGGCTGGACCCAGGCCCCGGCGGGAACACGGTTGGAAAATCCCGTGGAGCTGCGCGACGTGCTGCCGACGTTTCTCGATGCGGCGGGCGTCGCCAACGCTCCGGCGATGGACGGCAGCAGCCTGCTTCGGCTGGCCCGCGACCCGAAGGCCGACTGGCGGCCCTGGATTGACCTGGAGCATTGCCGCTGCTACGCCGAAAGCCACAACTGGACGGCCCTCACGGACGGACGGATGAAGTACATCTACCAGTTCGAGGACGGCCGCGAGCAGCTTTTCGACCTGACGGAGGACCCGTGCGAGCTGCGGGACCTTTCCGGCGTCCCCGGCAGCGCCGGAGTGCTGGCGGAATGGCGCGGGCGCATGACGGAGCATCTGGCACCGCGCGGGGAGGAGTTTGTGAAGAACGGCAGGCTCGTCACCCGGCCGCACGCGGTGCTGTATTCGCCGAACTACCCCGGAGGCCCGCCCGCCCCTAAAGGAAAAAAGACCTGACGTCTTACCCGGCGGCCTCGCGCTCGCGGATGACCGGCGGGTTCTCGCGGAACGAGGCGACGCACTTCCGTACAAGGTCCGCCGGGTCGGACGAGAAGAAAAGGCGTGAGCCCGTCGGCTTCTCGATCACCGGCAGGATGTCGTCCACATGGTCCGCAAATCCGCCGGTGCCGGTCAGCACGCCGATCATGCGGCCCTCATCGTAGGCGATGGCGAACTCGCCTAGAGTGCCCGAGCGCCCGCCGACAATGATGATGATGTCGCAGCTGCGCACGCCGATGATCTCGCGCCCCATGAGGCCCGCCCCGGTGTAGATCATGACGTCAATGTGGTCCGTGGGGCTGCCGTAGTGGTCCACATGCTCGCGCACGCTGAGGGCCGGGGACACGCCGATGGTGAGCCCCCCGGCGAGCTTGCAGCCGATGACCGCCTGGTGCGGAAGGCCCGGGCATCCGCCGGTGAGGATGGCGCACCCCTCCTCCGCGATGGCGCGGCCGAGGGCGCGGCACCGCTCCTCAATTTCCGGGTCCATTTTTCCGCCCGCAGACCCCATGACGCCGATCTTGATTCTGCCGCACTCCATGCCATAACTTCCTTTACTTCTTTGAACCCATGTCCCGCAGCAGCGCGCGCGCGTGCTCCAGGGACACGTCGGAAAGCGACCCGTCCAGCAGCCTGGCCAGTTCCCGCTCCCGATCTTCGCCGTCCACGCGCGCCACGGCGGTCGCCGTGACGCCCCTGCGGACCTGTTTCTCGACCCGGTAATGCGCGTCCGCGGCGGCGGCGATCTGGGGCAGGTGGCTGATGCACAGCACCTGGTGCGACGCCGCCAGCGCCGCCATCTTCTCCGCCACGCGCCTTGCCACCACGCCGCCGACGCCGGCGTCTATCTCGTCAAACACCAGCGTGGGGATGCGGTCCATCCCCGCAAACACCGACTTCAGGGCGAGCATCACCCGGGACATTTCGCCGCCCGAGGCCACGGCGCGCAGGGGCTTCGGCTTTTCCCCGGCGTTGGCGGAGAGCAGGAACTCCACGCCATCCACCCCGTGGGCGCACAGAGGGATGTCCGTGAAGCGCGTCTCAAAGCGGGCACCCTTCATGTCCAGGTTACGCAGGGTTTCCGCGATCTTCTTGTCCAGGGCCGCGGCGGCCTTCCTGCGGACGGCGGACAGGGCCTGCGCGTCCCCGGCCGCCTCAGCGCGCAGGCGCGCCTCCTCCGCCCGCATCCCCGCAAGGCGCGCGTCGCGCGTGTCGTACCCCGCCAGTTCGGCGGCGGCCCGGTCACGGTACGCCAGGATTTCGGCGACATCTGCGCCGTACTTGCGCTTGAGGTCGTTAAGCGCCCCCTGCCTTCGGTGGAGCGCGTCCAGCTCCGCCGGATCGTACTCCGACTCGGAAAGGTTTCCGCGCAGCGTCTCCGCGACGGCCTCCACCTGCGCGCGCGCCTCCTGAAGGGGCGCACAAAGTTCCAGAAACTCTCCGCTGATCTCCCCGAGCTCGGCGACGTCGGACAGGGCGCGGTCCAGCAGGTCGACCGCCGAGGCGGCCTCGCCCTCGTAGAGGGCGGCATAGGCCGACTGGGAAAGGCCGCGCAGCTGTTCCGCGTGGGTGATGCGGCTCAGGCGGTCCCGAAGTTCCTCCTCCTCGCCGGGCTGCAGCCCCGCGGCGTCAATCTCCCCCAGCTCGTGGCGCAGAAAGTCCATGCGCCGCGCCGTGTCCCGGTCGTCGGATTCCGCGGCCGCGATCCCGCGGGCCAGCACGTTGAGCGCGGCCACCTTCGCCGCCAGCGCCTCCGCCCGCGGGCCCGCGCCCGCGTAGGCGTCGAGCACCTCCCGCTGGAGCTCGGGCCGCAGTAGCGACTGGTGCTCGTGCTGGCCGTGGAGGTCCACCAGTTCGTCGCCCAGGGCCGCGAGCACGGAGACGGGCACCATGCGCCCCCCGGCGAAGGCCTTGCTCCTGCCATCGGCATGAACCGTGCGCGCCAGGATAAGGACGCCGTCCTCCAGGGGAATGTCATGCTCCGCGAGCAGGGCGAGCAGGCGCGCGGAGGGCCGGACGAGGGTGAACGCCGCCTCGACGCGGGCGGCGTCGGCGCCCGAGCGGACCATGTCCGCCGAGGCGCGCGCGCCCAGGACCAGGTTAAGCGCGCCGATGACGATGGACTTCCCCGCGCCTGTCTCGCCCGTGAGGGCGTTGAACCCAGGAGACAGGGAAAGCTCCAGCCGGTCGATCAGGGCGTAGTTCTGTATGTGCAGGGTGTCCAGCATGGCGATTTCAGTGTGCTCCGGCGGTGTCGGGGGGCGGCGAAAACCGGTGGAGACGCGCCAGGAATTCGCGGTTCCCCGAGGGGCCCAGCAGCGGAGACGGTACCACATCCACAGCCCGGAATCCCAGCGCCTCCGCCGCCGCGCGCACGTCGCCCACAACCTCGGCGTGCGTCGCCTCGTCACGCACCACGCCCCCCTTTCCCACGCGGTCGCGGCCCGCCTCGAACTGGGGCTTGATCAGGGCGACCCCCTCCGGGTCGGGGCCGAGCAGGCGCAGCGTGGCGGGAAGCACGAGTTTCAGGGAGATGAACGAGCAGTCTATGGTGAAAAACACGGGGCGGTCGGCCAGGGTCTCCGGCTCCAAATAGCGGATGTTGCAGCGTTCCAGCACCACCACGCGGGGGTCCTGCCGAAGCTTCCAGGCGAGCTGCCCATAGCCGACGTCCACGGCGTACACCTTCGCCGCTCCGTGCTGGAGCAGACAGTCGGTAAACCCGCCCGTGGACGCCCCGACGTCGAGGGCGGTCTTCCCGGCCACATCCAGACCGAAGGCCTCGAAGGCCCCCTCCAGTTTGTCGCCCCCCCGGCTGACAAAGCGCGGGGGCTCGCGGAGCACCAGCGGGATGTCCTCCGGATAGCGGGCGCCGGGCTTGTCGAGGGTCTGACCGTCGGGCAGGCACACCTGCCCCGCCTGGATGACACCCTGCGCCCGCGCGCGGGTCATTCCAAACCGGGCCTGCACCAGCATGTCCAGACGTTCCTTCGCCATGACCGAGAGTATAGCCGCACGACCTGCCGCGCGGCCAGCGGCGGGCCTGGAAAGGAGGAAGCGGGACTCCGGGTCTGCTATCCTTTCCCCATGCCGCACACACACCGCTTCTACTGTCCCGGTCTGGCCGCCACCGCCCCGGGGACCGAGTTTCCCCTTCCGAAGGAGGAGGCGCGCCACGCCGTCGCGGTGCTTCGCCTCCGTCCGGGCGACCGCTTGGAGGTGTTTGACGGGCTCGGCCTGTCGGGATCGGGAACCTTTGTGCGGGGCGACCGCTCCGGGGCCGTGGTGTCGCTTGAGCACCTGGCGCGGCGGGAGCCCCCTTCCATCGGGGTTTATCTGGCGCCCGCCTGGCCGCACCGGGACCGCGTCGTGGATGAGATTGTCTGCCGCGGCACAGAGTTGGGCGTGGCGGGGTTCCATTTCTGGCGGGCCGACCGGAGCCAGCGGGCCCCGGGCGGGGTCGAGCGCTGGCACCGGCACACGGTGGAGTCCTGCAAACAGTGCGGCCGGGACACCCTGCCCTCCCTGCGGACCTGGGACTCGCTGGACACCCTTCTCGCTTCGGAACAGGGGTGCCTGGTGGCCGCCGACCTCGACGAAGGCGCAGGGGGCATGGTCACCCTGTCCGCGACCGCCACGCGAATCATCCTGGTGGTTGGCCCCGAGGGGGATTTCACCGACCGGGAACGCGGTCTCCTCGGAGCCGCCGGAGCCCTCCGGGTGAGTCTTGGGGCCCTGGTGCTGCGGACCGAGGCGGCTTCCGCGGTCCTGGCCACACTCGCCCTGAACGCGGCGGGGCAGCTCGGTGCCCGGCTGGCCTTTCCTTGAAGACGGGAACACGGAATGGTAGTCTGTGTATAGAACAGACGGTGGACGCTGTTTCCCCGTCCAACAAGGAGCGGTTTCATGGCGGAAGACACGATTTTCGGAAAGATCATCCGCGGGGAGATTCCCTGTGACAAGGTGTACGAGGACGACCGGTATTTCGCCTTTTATGACATCAACCCCGCCGCGCCGACCCATG
>JAKPUV010000016.1 GCA_029554925.1 Candidatus Hydrogenedentota bacterium
CCCGCCGGGGCAAACCACGGCGAGGTCACCACCTCCAGCACGTCCGCCGCGGTCCACTCGGAAAAGGCGCTGATCAGTTTGCGGAGGAACAGGCCGACACCCCCGGAGGCCAGCGGGACGCCCCCCGCAGGGCGCACGGGCACTCCGAACTCCGCCGCCGCGCAGTCCACGGCGGCGGCCTGCGCGGTGTAGTCCGGCAGCACCACCGCCACCCGCGACGGGGCGGTGCCCCCCTCCAGCAGCAGCCCCTTGATCTCCCGCAGGGTCTCCTCGATCTCGTGCTGGACGTTCAGCCGCGGCGCCAGCCGGATATTGGGGGCAAGCCCCGCCGGGGCCGTTTCGGGCGGTTCGGAACGGAACAGGGCCGTCGCGGCGAATCCGGTGAACGTGGCCGGAGCGGGGGAGGGGAAGAAGAGCTCCCCGGGGCGGAGCGTCTCGCGGAGCCGCTCCACCGTGGCCGCGGAGAGATGAAACAGGTCCTCCAGATCCGGGTCCGGGTCGTGGTTCAGCCCCACGACAAGTTGCGGCACCCGCCGCGCCAGCGCCAGCACCAGCCGCAACTGCGACGGCGTGAAATCGTCGAAACCATCCAGTGCAACGAGCTCCAGCCCCTCCAGCATGCGGACGGGCCCGTCCCCGTCACAGAGCAGGCAGGCCTCCCAGTAGAGCCCGGGAATGTCATACAGTTCGCGCCCCAGCAGCACCGCCTGATACCGGGCATAGGCCTCCGCCAGAAAGGCGTCCCAGTCCCCGGCGGCGATATTCGCGTATTCCTCCGGCGTCACCGCCGCCTGTTTAAGTTTTGTCACCGCCGCCAGCAGATGCCGCACCAGCCCCGCCGGGAAACGCGGCGCGCCTCCGCCGGGCAGCTTCCCCTCCCGCGCCAGGGCGTCCACGCACGCCTCCATCACCAGCGACCGCTCCAGCGAGTCCACCAGCCGGACCTCGCGCCTCTGCGCCGCCAGCAGGTCCCGCACCCAGTCATTGAACTCCCGCACCGGCGCGCCGAACACCCCCGGCAGCCCCCGCCCCAGCAGCAGCCC
>JAKPUV010000021.1 GCA_029554925.1 Candidatus Hydrogenedentota bacterium
GGAGCGGATCAAGGTCTACGACAAGGGGATGGAGGTGGAGACGAAGGAGGGCATGTACCAGATCCTCGCCACGCCGCGCCACGGGGCCATGCACGCCCCGGTGGTCCCCGGCGTCGAGGCCCTCTACGCGGAGATTGACTATCTGGCGCGCTGCCTGGAGAGCGGGGAGCGCCCCTTCAACGACGGGCAGGCGGGCCTGCGCATGGTGCGCCTGCTGGAGGCGACGGACGCCTCGCTGCGCGACAACGGCCGCCTCGTGGAGCTTGCCTGAGGCGCGGACACGGCCAACAAGGAGCCCTTTCATGGACAGTTACAACCGCATCGCGCCCGATGTGACCCTCGGCGAGGGGGTGCGCCTGGCGTGCTTCATCAACGCCTACGGATGCCGCATCGGCGAGCGCACTAAGATCGGCGCCTTTGTGGAGATCCAGAAAAACGCCGTCATCGGCGCCGACTGCAAGATCTCCAGCCACACCTTCATCTGCGAGGGCGTCAGCATCGGAGACGGCGTCTTCATCGGGCACAACGTCACCTTCATCAACGACAAGTACCCGCGCGCCGTCAACCCGGACGGCTCCATGCAGACCGAGGCCGACTGGAAGGTGGTGCCCATTTGCGTGGGAGACCACGCCTCCATCGGCTCCAGCGTCACCCTCCTGTGCGGCGTCACCATCGGCGAGGGCGCCATGGTCGGCGCGGGCAGCCTGGTCACCAAATCCGTGCCCCCGGGCGAGCTGTGGGCCGGAAGCCCCGCCCGCTTCCTCCGCCGCGCCCCGGACGCCCCCCCGGAGGGCGCGGAACCCCCGACGGCATGAGCGCCGCCCCGACACGCCGCGCCCTGATCCTCGTGGAGAACCTGTCGGTCCCCTTTGACCGGCGGGTCTGGCGCGAGGCCCTCACCCTGCGCGACGCCGGGTGGCGGGTCTGCGTGGTCTCGCCGCGCGGCGCAGACCGCGACACCGCCGCGCACGAGGTGGTGGACGGCATCGAGGTGCGGCGCTTCCGCCTCGTTGAGGCGGAGGGCGGCCTGAAGGCCTATGTGCTGGAGTACGGTCTGGCCCTGGCGTCCATGTTCCTGCTCGCCCTGCGCTTCCGGCTGGGCGGACGCCTCGACGTCATCCAGATCTGCAACCCGCCGGACCTGCTCGTCTTCGCAGCGCTCCCCTTCCGCCTGCTGGGCGCGCGGATCGTGTTCGACCACCACGACCTCTCGCCGGAACTGTACATCTCCAAGGGCGGCCGCGCGGGCAGCGGGCTCCACCGCGCCCTCCTCTTTTTCGAGCGCCTGACCTTCCGTCTCGCGGATGTGGTCATGTCCACCAATGAGTCCTACCGCCGCATTGCCCTCGAGCGGGGCGGCAGGGACCCGCGCGACGTGTTCATCGTGCGCAACGGCCCCGAACTCGCGCGGCTGCGCTGCGCCGCGCCCAACCCCGCCCTCCGCGAGGGAAAGCCGCACCTGCTGGTCTACGTGGGCATGATGGGCGGCCAGGACGGGCTGGACTACCTGCTGCGTGCCGTGGCGGCGCTTGCCGAAACGCGCGACGACTTCCGCGCCCTGCTGGTGGGCGACGGCCCGGCGGTGCCGGGACTGAGGGCGCTGGCGGCGGAGCTGGGCATCGCGGACCGGATCGCCTTCACGGGGCTCGTGGACCAGGAAAAGGTGTTCGAGGCCATCGCCACCGCGTCGGTCTGCCTGTGCCCGGACCCGAGGATCGGGTTGAACGACCTTTCGACGCTGGTGAAGGTGCTGGAGTACATGGGCATGGCGAAGCCCGTGGCGGCCTTCGACCTCACCGAGACCCGCGCCTCCGCCGGGGAGGCGGCCCTCTACGCCACGCCGAACGACCCCCG
>JAKPUV010000022.1 GCA_029554925.1 Candidatus Hydrogenedentota bacterium
GGAGCGGATCAAGGTCTACGACAAGGGGATGGAGGTGGAGACGAAGGAGGGCATGTACCAGATCCTCGCCACGCCGCGCCACGGGGCCATGCACGCCCCGGTGGTCCCCGGCGTCGAGGCCCTCTACGCGGAGATTGACTACATGGCGCGCTGCCTGGAGAGCGGGGAGCGCCCCTTCAACGACGGGCAGGCGGGCCTGCGCATGGTGCGCCTGCTGGAGGCGACGGACGCCTCCCTGCGCGACAACGGCCGCCTCGTGGAGCTTGCCTGAGGCGCGGACAGGTTGGAGAAAAGGAGCCCCTTCATGGACAGTTACAACCGCATCGCGCCCGATGTCACCCTCGGCGAGGGGGTGCGCCTCGCGTGCTTCATCAACGCCTACGGCTGCCGCATCGGCGAGCGCACGAAGATCGGCGCCTTCGTCGAGATCCAGAAGAACGCCGTCATCGGCGCGGACTGCAAGATCTCCAGCCACACCTTCATCTGCGAGGGCGTCACCATCGGCGACGGCGTCTTCATCGGCCACAACGTCACGTTCATCAACGACAAGTACCCGCGGGCCGTCAACCCGGACGGCTCGATGCAGACTGAGGCGGACTGGAAGGTGGTGCCCGTCCGCGTGGGCGACCGGGCCTCCATCGGCTCCAGTGTCACCGTCCTGTGCGGCGTCACCATCGGCGAGGGCGCCATGGTCGGCGCGGGCAGCCTGGTCACCAAATCCGTGCCCCCGGGCGAACTGTGGGCAGGAAGCCCCGCCCGCTTTGTCCGGCGCGCCCCGGACGCCCCGCCGGCCGCGGAACCCCCGACGGAATGACCGCCCCCCCGACACGCCGCGCCCTGATCCTTGTGGAGAACCTGTCGGTCCCCTTCGACCGGCGGGTCTGGCGCGAGGCCCTCACCCTGCGCGACGCCGGGTGGCGGGTGTGCGTGGTGTCGCCGCGCGGCAGGGACCGCGACACGGCCGCGCACGAGGTGATTGACGGCGTGGAGGTGCGGCGGTTCCGCCTGGTGGAGGCGGAGGGCGGCCTGAAGGCCTATGTGCTCGAATACGGGCTGTCCCTCGTGTCGATGTTCCTGCTCGCCCTGCGCTTCCGCCTGGGCGGGCGGCTGGACATCATCCAGATATGCAACCCGCCGGACCTGCTCGTCTTCGCCGCGCTCCCCTTCCGCCTGCTGGGCGCGCGCATCGTGTTCGACCACCACGACCTCTCGCCGGAACTGTACATCTCGAAGGGCGGCCGCGCGGACAGCGGGCTCCACCGCGCCCTCCTCTTTTTTGAGCGCCTGACCTTCCGCCTCGCGGACGTGGTCATGTCCACGAACGAATCCTACCGCCGCATCGCCCTGGAGCGCGGCGGAAAGAACCCAGACGACGTGTTCGTGGTGCGCAACGGCCCCGAGCTGTCGCGGCTGCGCTGCGCCGCCCCCAACCCCGCCCTCCGCGGGGGGAAGCCGCACCTGCTGGTCTACGTGGGCATGATGGGCGGCCAGGACGGACTGGACTACCTGCTGCGCGCCGTGGCGGCGCTGGCCGAAACGCGCGACGACTTCCGCGCCCTGCTGGTGGGCGACGGTCCGGCGGTGCCGGGGCTGCGGGCGCTGGCGGCGGAGCTGGGGGTGGCGGACCGGGTGGAGTTCACGGGGCTCGTCGGGCAGGACAGGGTCTTTGAGGCCATCGCCACCGCGTCGGTCTGCCTGTGCCCGGACCCGAAGATCGGGTTGAACGACCTTTCGACGCTGGTGAAGGTGCTGGAGTACATGGGCATGGCGAAGCCCGTGGCGGCCTTCGACCTCACCGAGACCCGCGCCTCCGCCGGGGAGGCGGCCCTCTACGCCACGCCGAACGACCCCCG
>JAKPUV010000032.1 GCA_029554925.1 Candidatus Hydrogenedentota bacterium
GCGGCGTAGTCCACCAGCGTCTCGCGCGATTCGGGCCGTCCGGAGAAGACGAGGCAGGTGGGCCGCCAGTTCTTGGGGGACTCCTCCATGCGCCCGAGCTGAAGCAGCCCGCGGCGGACGCGGGCATAGGAAAGGCCGCGCCGCACATCGCCGAAGGACACCGTGGTCTCCACGCGGCGGGCGTACTGGAACATGGCCAGCAACAGCAGCAGCACGCCCAGGGACACCATGGGCGAGATGATGAAGGCCACCGCCGCACTGGCGACCAGTCCGGCCAGGGCGATGCCCCAGTGGAAAAACCGGAACTGGGGGCGAAAAGAGGGGTTGCCCGTGATGCCCTCGATGAAGGCCGCCGCGTTGATGGTGCTGTAGACCGCGAGAAACAGGATGGTGATGGCCGAGGCGACCATGTTCAACCCCGCGCCGCCGGGGGTGTGCCCGGCCCAGGCCAGCACGGCAAAAGTGATGACACCGGTAAGGACCACCCCCCGGCGCGGCTCGTCCCCGATGGCGGTGCCCTTCGCGAAGACCCCAATCAGCGGGACAATCTCGTCGCGGGCCATGGCCTGCAGGACCCGCGGCGCGCCCAGCAGGCTGCCCAATGCGCTGGACAGCGTGGCCGCGAAGACGCCCGCCGTCACCAGAAAGCCCGCGCCCAGCAGGGCGTTTTCCGTCATGACCAGATAAGGGCGCAGCAGCAGTTCCTCTCGGGGCATCGCACCGGCATAGAGGAATATCTGCCCCGTGTAGACCAGAAACCCCGCGCCGATCGCAAGGAATACCCCGCGTGGAATGCTCCGTGCGGGATCGCGCAGGTCGCCGGACATGTTGATCCCCGCCATGATGCCCGTCACCGCCGGGAAGTAGAGGGCGAACATGGCCCAGAAGGGCGGGGAAAACACCCCTCCGGAGACCGACAGGTCCGCCGGAACCGGTCCGGCCCAGTTCCGGGCAAGCGCTTCCGGAGAAAAGACCCGGGCAATCCCCGCAAACGCAATGAACAGGGAAAGCGCAAGCACCGCAAGGATGCCGTATTGCACCTTTATCGCCCACCTGGCCCCGGTCCAGCCGATGAAAAGAAGCACCACCGCCGCCACAGCGGCCACGCGCCAGGGAATCAGCCCCAGGCCGGGCACCGTGTCGCAGAAGGCCTCCGCGAAGCCAAGCAGGTAGAAGGGGACCGACACGGCCTGGGCGGCGAAAAGCGCGATGCCCATCACCCCCCCATACTCCGGGCCGAGGACGCGCGAAATGAGGAAATAGGCGCCGCCGCCGGTCATGCGCGTGTTGGTGCACACCGCGCTGGTGGAGAAGGAGGTCGCCAGGACGATCCCCTCGGCGAAAACAAGGATCAGCAGCGCGCGGTAGGCCCCCACGGCCCCCACCACATAGTTGGCGCGCATGAACAGGATCACGCCGAGGATGGTCAGCAGGCAGGGGGTGAACACGCCCCCGAACACCCCGAGATTGTTCTTTTGCGCAGACTGGTCCACACGCACGCCTCCCGCGCCCACCCGGACGCATTGGGCATCATAGCCGAAAGCCGCCCCCGCACACCAAGGAAAGGCGGCAGGACACACCGAAACCTTCCTGTCCACTCCCGGGGCGCGGCAAGCGGCGCCCCTACAGGGGAATGGCCGCCGCATTCGTGAGTGCCCGGGGCGCAAGGCCGTAGGGGCGCCGCTTGCTGCGCCCCACAACGGTGATTCACGCGTCTTCATGTGAGCCCGGGGCGCGAGGCCGTAGGGGCGCCGCTTGCTGCGCCCTCTTCCTTCGCGGCGCAACCGTCTCACGCGCCGAAAGGGAGCCGCCCTACCGGTTCAGCGCCTGGAAGGCCTCCCGTACGTACTGGTAGTTCTCCTCGCTCATGCCCAGGCACGCGTAGTCCTCGACATAGCCGATGAACCCGCCGCCCGCGCCCCCCAGCGTGTCGCGCAGCCGCTGGGCATAGTCCAGGATCGCCTCCCGCCCGTCGTGGATCGCCCGCCGCTGGTGGTCCACGGAGCAGCAGAAGCACACCTTCCCGCCGAAGTCCCGCGCCAGCCGGTCCACGCCCATCACATCCGGCTGGAGCAGCTCCACCACGTCCGCGCCAATGTCAATCAGGTCGCCCAGCATCGCGTGGACATTGCCGCACGAGTGAAACCACACCTTCTTCCCCGCCCGGCGGATCAGGTCAAACTGCGCCGCGTAGCGCGGCCGAAACACGTCCCGCCACAGCTCCGGGGCGACCATGAGCCCCTGCTGCGTGCCCCAGTCGTCTCCGAAACTGACCGCGTCCACGGGGTATTCCAGCGCCCGGCGGATGATCTCCGTCTCGAAGTCAAAGACGAAGTCCAGCACCGCCCCCGCCCGCTCCGGCGCCTCGAACAGGTCCTCCAGGAAAGCGGAATACCCGCGCAGAAACGTCGCCTGGTTGAACCCCGTGATCCCAAGGCTGAACTTGATGAACCGCCCGGGCCACCGCGCAATCTCGGCCTCCACGCCGTCAAAACGCCCCGGCGCAGACGGGTCCGGCGGACGATACGTTGCCAAGGCCCCCGCATCCGCCAGCGGATGCGTCTTCGGCTGGCCCATCGTCCCGTCCAGCACCTCCCACACAAAGCCCCACTCCGTCATGCCCTGAACGGACGGAATAAACCCCGCCGCAGGCGCATACGTCACATTCACCACATCCGACTCCCCGAAATCCCGGTTGCAGAAGTACAGCGGAGTCCGGGGAGGGGAGAGGCGGTCTATGGCCTGCAGGGTGACGGTCTTCGAGTCCATGCCCCGAGTATACCCCGGCGGCCATACCCGGAAAAACCTGCCGCGTTTGGACCCGCGCCATCTGCGGCGGGTACAATGGGGGGCGTTCTGACGGCGTCCCCGGGAGAAACTCCATGAACTACAACCGTTTTGGAAAAACAGGGCTCCTCGTGTCCGAGGTGTGCCTGGGCACAATGACCTTTGGCAATGAGTCGGATGAGGCGGTGTCGCGGGACCTTATGGACGCGGCGCTGGACCTGGGGATCAATTTCTTCGACACGGCGCACAACTACAACAAGGGCGCGACGGAGGAAATCGTGGGACGGTGGATCGGCCCGCACCGGGACCAGATCATCCTCGCGTCCAAGATATTCTTCCCCTTTGGCGGGGGCCGAAACGACGAGGGGCTGTCGCGGCGGAACATTCTGGCGTCGGTGGAGCGGTCGCTGCGGCGGCTGAAGACGGACTATCTGGACATTGTGTACCTGCACCACTGGGACGAGCATGTGCCCGTTGAGGAGTCCCTGCGGGCGATGCACACGGCCATCGAGCAGGGAAAAGTGCGCCATTGCGGGGTGTCGAACTTCGCGGCGTGGCAGGCGATGGCGGCCCTGTCGGCGTCCCGGCAGCACAACCTCCACGCGCCGGTCTGCTTCCAGCCGATGTACAGCCTCATCAAGCGCCAGGCGGAGGTGGAAATCCTGCCGATGGCGGCGCATGAGGGGCTGGCGGTGGTGCCCTACAACGCCATCGGCGCGGGGGTGCTCACAGGCAAGTATCTGGCGGGCGGCACAGGCCGCCTTCATGAGACGGAGATGTACCGCCAGCGCTACGCGGATCCGGTGTACATGGAGGTGGCGGGGCGCTTTGTGGAGCATGCGCGGGAACGGGGGCTCTCGCCCGCCGCGCTGGCCATGGCGTGGGTCATGGCCCACCCGGCGGTGACTTCGACCCTGTTCGGCTGCCGGAACCTGGACCAGTTTCGGGACACGCTCCAGTGCCTGGAGCTGCGCCTGTCGCCGGAGGAGCGCGCGGTGGTTTCGGCGCTTTCGCCCGCGCCGCCCCACGCGACGGACCGGGAGTCCATGGACGCCATGAAGGCGCGGGGATGGTGATGCGCGCTTTGCAAAGCGCGCGCGGGCTCCGCTACGATGGGAAGGGGCAGGAGACGCCCTCCGAGGAGAACCCCCATGGGGCTGCTTGACAAACTGAAAAATCTGCGTTCCGGCAAGAAGACGGAGGCCAAGGGGGCCGCCGCCGCCGGGGCCGCGGTGGACTACGAGTTCGAGCTGTCCAACGTGGGCCCCTACCGGATTCTGGCACCCGTGGGCAGCGGCGGCATGGGCACGGTGTACAAGGCCCTGGACCCGGTCAAGGACGAGACCATCGCCATCAAGGTGCTGCACAAGACCTACGACCTGGACAAGAAGCGCCGCAAAAAGGACTACATCGGCCGCGAGGTTCTGATCGCCGCCAGCCTGAACCACCCGGCGATCATCAAGATGCAGAAGACCATCGTGGAGCAGGAGGACAACGAGGGGAACATCCGCCGCTGCCTGCTGATGGAGTTCATCGACGGCTACAACATGAAGCACTTCATTGACAACCGGGTGCTGACGGTCAAGCAGATGATCGACATCTGCATCCGCCTGTGCGAGGGGCTGGACTTCCTCCACCAGCACTCGGTCATCCACCGCGACATCAAGCCGGCCAACTTCCTGTTCTCCAAGGACGGGCGCGACATCAAGATCGTGGACTTCGGGCTTTCCAAGTCCACCTCCAGCTGGCGGCTGCGCTGGATGAAGGAGACCGGGGGCACGCGGCTGTACATGTCGCCGGAGCAGCTCCGGAAGAAGAACCTCGACAGCCGGTCGGACATCTTCTCCTTTGGCATCACCATGTTCGAGCTGTTCACGGGGCGCCATCCCTGCACGGGCCTGACGGTCCGGGAGCGGGTCAAGCAGATCATCAGCCCCGCCTATGACTTTCCGGCAGCGTCCTCCATCAACGGGGACGTTCCGGACCGGCTGGACCGTGTGATTCTCAAGTGTCTCCGGCGGGACGTCAACCGGCGCTACCAGTCCTGCACGGAGCTCCTCTTGGACCTCCGCCGGGTTTACGAAAGGCAATCCCGAATCTGATGGCACGAAAGAAAAAGAGCGTGTTTTTCCGGAGGTCCGGCGGGGACGGCGGGCTCTTCCGCATCCTTGCCGTGCTGGTGGTACTCTCCGCCGTCGGCGGCGGGGGACTCTATGTGTACCGCAACGGCGCGGGCCGCGTCCTCCAGCTGGCCGCGCCGTCGCCCGAGGCAGGCGAGAAGGCCGTGGCGGAGGCGCGGACACTGCTGGCCGGAGGCAATGCGGACGCCGCGCAGGAGGCGCTCCGGCCCGCCCTGCGGGTGCGCGAGCCGCGCGTGGCGGGCCCGGCGGTGGTCTGCCTGGCGGAAATCCTCACGGCGCAGGGAAAGCCGGAGGAGGCCCTTTCGGCTTTGGAAAAGGGCATGAGCGATCTGGCGGGCACCCCCGAGTATCCGGTCCTCGTGGCCCGGCTCGCCGCGGAGCATGAAAAGGCGGGGCGCAAGGACCAGGCCCTTGCCCTCTACGGGCAGCTGAAGGAGAACGCCCCCCCCGAGATGCAGGCGGCCGCCCTGTGCGGTCTGGGCCGCATGAAGGAGGCCGAGGGCGACCTGGTCGGCGCGCGGGACCTTTTCCGCGACGCGGCGGAGCGCGCGCCCTGGGACAGCCCGGCCTGGAACGAGGCGGTCGGCCCGCTGGGCCGCCTGAACGTGCAGCTCGTCTTCTCTCCGGGGGAAACCCCCGAGAGCAAGGTTTACGCGGTGGAGCGGGGGGACACCCTCATCAGCATCGGGATCAAGCTGAACACAACGCAGGCCCTGCTGATGCGGGCCAACAACCTTTCCGAAGGGCAGACCCTGTCCCCCGGCCAGCGGCTCAAGTACACGCCCAAGGACTTCCGGATCGTCATCGAGCGGTCCACCTGCAGGATTTTCCTGCTTGATGGACGGGGCGTGTTCAAGATGTACCGGACCGGCCTCGGCATGCCGGGCCACGAGACCACCCCCGGAAAATACATCATAGGCGTCAAGGAGAAGGACCCTGTCTGGCACAAGCAGGGCGCGGCCCCCATTCCCGCAGGCGACCCGGCCAACGAGCTGGGGACCCGCTGGATGCCCCTGGTGCCCCAGGAGCCGAATCTCCCCAAGGATCTGGGCATCCACGGCACCATCGCCCCGGACAGCATCGGGAAATACAGCTCGCACGGGTGCGCGCGCATGCTGAACGAGGAGGTGGAGGAGCTTTGGGACCTCGTTGTGCGGTCCACGCCCGTGGCCATTGTGGAGAAATATGTACCCGGGATGCCCCTGGAACCCGGCGGCGCGGACGCGCCCGCCGCGCCCGTGGAATCCGCCGAAGCGCCGGTGGAGGCCCCGCCCGTTTGATTTTTCCCGCCGTTTGCGGGATAATCCCCCCGCCCCCGTTTGGGCGGCGGCAAGGTGACTGTGCGTTTTCAGGTCCGTTGAACATGACTCCCAGATGAACCGTCTGCTCGCCAAAAAGATGCCGTTTTCCGTGCCCGGTGTGTGCGCCCGGGTTCACGATCCCGCCGTCTTCTCCGCCCTGCTGTCCGAGGCGGCCAAAATCGCCCTCGGGCAGGACGACGAGCATCTCTGCGTCGTTGCGGATGCGGAGACGCTGAACTGGCTCCCCGCCGCCTCCAAAACCGTGCACGGGCGCGCGCGCGCCTACTGCCTGGCCGACTGCCGTGGCGAGGGCGCCTGCCCCCCCGGATTCTCCTGCGTCCAAAGTGTCACCCCGCTCGGCCCGGGGGACCGCGTTTTCGCGGCCCTGTCCCCCGAGATCAGCGTGGCGCTTTTCGCCTGGGAACCCGCGGCCACGTCGGAGGAGGGGTTCTTCCACGGGGGATGGACCGTGCAGCGCTCGACCGTGGCCAACCTGGCGAAAATGGTCCTCGGGGCCGAGGCGATGGCGGGGTGCCAGAACGGAACCCACCAGGACGCCGGGGAGGCCAACCCCGCCCTCACAACGGCCATGCGCCTGACCTCCCTGCAGACGGAAGCCCTGGAACGGCTCGCCATCACGGACGAGCTGACCGGCGCGCGCAACCGCCGCTATGTGCGGGAGCGTCTCGACCAGGAATGCGAGCGCGCCGCGCGCTACCAGATCCCCCTGTCCTGCATCATGCTGGACGTGGACGACTTCAAGATGGTCAACGACACCTGGGGGCACGCGGCCGGGGACGCCGTGCTGAAGGAGCTGTGCCGGCGCATCCTCCGGCACATCCGCAAGGTGGACCTCCTCGCCCGGTACGGCGGGGAGGAGTTCGTGGTGGTGCTTCCGCAGACCGGGATGGACGGGGCGATGCTGGAGGCCGAGCGCATCCGCAAAGCCCTGTCGGGGGCCCCCTTTGAGCATCTTCCCCCCGGAATGCGCATCACCGCGAGCCTCGGCGTGGCCCTGTACAATCCCGAAACCATGGACGGGGGCGCGGACTTGTTGAAAGCCGCCGACGCGGCGTTGTATCGTGCAAAGGGCCTCGGCAAAAACCGTTGCGAGGCGTTTCAGGAAAAGGAAGAAAAGACATGAGACTTTCCCCCCTGGCGGTGCTTGCGGTCGGCGCGGTGTTTTGCGTGGCGTTCGGAGGGTGCTCGCTGATCCCCCGCCCCCTTGTCTCCCATCGCGTGGACTATTCCGGCCTTCAGGAGGGAGACCTCCGCGGGGCGGCCGAGGCCGTCGAGGCGGCGGTCAAGGCGGGCAACCGCGACTTCGTCCCGGAGAACAGGGGCGCCATCGTGCTGGACACCGAGGAGATCGCGCAGGCCGTGCGCACCCGCGCGGCGCGGGCGGAGCTGGTGGCGGAGCTTCTCGCGAGCGGGTTTGCCGTCGAGCAGCGCAACGGCCTCATCTCCCTTGTCCGCGGATCGGCCTACAAGAAGGCCACCACCTCGCGGGAACGGGACAAGAACGCCCTCGTTGTCATGAGCGAGAATGCCAACCGGTGGACCATCTATGAGGGCGTTCAAAACGCCTCCAATCTCAAGTCCAAGGCCCTGGGGGCCATTCAGGACGCCTTCTACCAGGCCCGCATCGCCCAGTTGAGCCCCGGGGCGAAGTACGAGGACGCCGAGGGGAACCAGGTCACGAAGTAGGCCCCCTCAGAGCCCGCGCACTGCTTCCAGCACCTCGTCCGCGTGGCCTTCCGGCTTGACTTTCGGCCACACGCGGGCGATGTTGCCGGCGGCGTCCACCAGGAAGGTGGCCCGCTGAATCCCCATGTAGGTCTTTCCGTACATGCTCTTCTCCACCCAGACGCCGTAGGCCTCGGCCGCCTCGTGCCGCTCGTCCGAGAGAAGCGTGAAGCCAAGGCCGTACTTCTTCTGAAACTTGCAGTGGGAGGCGGGGGAGTCGGGACTGACCCCCAGCACTTCCGCGCCCGCCCGGGCAAAGCCCGCCCCGAGCGCCTCAAACCCCTTCGCCTCCACCGTGCATCCGGGCGTGTCGTCCTTGGGGTAGAAATAGACGACAACCGGTTTTCCGCGCAGGGCGGACAGCGTTACCGTCTTGCCGTTGCCGTCGGGAAGCGATATTTCGGGGGCCTTCTCCCCGGGGGCGGGCAGGCATGCTGTCTTGGACATGGCGTCTTCTCCTTTTCAAGGGGAAACATCCCGCCAAGCGCCGCCATTCCGCCGCAACGGATCAAACCTCCAGGAGGCCCCGGAGCCGCCGGTCCACCGCTTCCAGCGAGGGCAGCGCCGTGCCGTCGCCCGTCTGGGGGAGCATGCCGGAGATGCCGTCCAGCACGGCCAGCATGACCCCCGCCCGCCACCGGGCGGCGGGACGCGCGGCCTCGTCCTGGAGATAGGCCACATCCCGCAGCAGGGTCCGCCGCGCCTCGCCGTCCACCGCGCAAAACTCCGCCTCGTCGGCCAGTTGGGCGAGCAGCAGGGGGAGATCGGCGCGCTCGGCCTCGCACTGGTCCGGCAGCGGGGGATACTTCGCGTCGAACAGCGTCCTGTTCTCGACCAGGTCTATCCCGTCCGCGGTGATGCGCGCGCCGGAGAAGAGGGGGGGGCGGTATCCGAGCATCATCTCCACCAGACCCCGGTCGGAAAGGTAGTGCATGTTGAACATGAGGGAGCGCCGGTCCCCGTCCACCTTTGGAAGAAGCCGCTCCGGCTCCACCATCTCCAGCGGGTCCTCCCGGTACTGTTCATACAGCGCCTTGAGCAGCGTCCGTCGGATATGCCTGTAATGACGGTCGGACATGTCCGGATTATACCGCAGGCCAAAAAGGCGGCGCACGGAAGCCCTGTGACGCGGAAACAAAACGGCGGCCCGGCGGGTTCTTAATTCAATAAAAATTGCGGCTCGGCGGGGAAAGCTCTATAATTTCCCCACCGACACCCCGCCGACCGTGAATCCCGGCCAACGGGAACGCAAAGGAACACACCATGACGGAAAACGTGCATATTTTCGACACCACCCTGAGGGACGGCGAGCAGTCCCCCGGCGCGAGCATGGACGAGGCCACGAAGGTGCAGATGGCGCTCCAGCTGGACCGGCTGGGCGTGGACGTGCTTGAGGCGGGGTTTCCGATCGCGTCGCAGCAGGAGTACGACGCGGTGAGACGGGTCGCGGGCGCGGTGAAGCGGGCGAGCGTGGCGGCCCTGGCCCGCGCGCTGGACAAGGACATCGAGCGCGCCGCGTCCGCGCTGGAGCCGGCCGTCCGCCCGACGCTGCACACCTTCATCGCCACTTCGGAAATCCACATGGAGCACAAGCTCCGCATGAGCCGCCAGCAGGTGCTGGACAACGCGGGGAAGGCCGTCGCGCTGGCGAAGAAACTGGTGTCCCGCGTGGAGTTCTCCGCGGAGGACGCCACGCGGTCCGACTGGGACTTTCTGGCCCAGGTCACCGCGGTGGCGATTGAGGCGGGCGCCGACGTCATCAACCTGCCGGACACGGTGGGCTTCACGACGCCGGACGAGATCCGGGAAATGTTCCGCCACGTCATCGCCAACGCCCCGGGCTCCGACCGAGTCATTTTCTCCACGCACAACCACAACGACCTCGGCCTGGCCGTGGCGAACGCGCTGGCGGCGGTGGCGGGCGGCGCGCGCCAGATCGAGTGCACGGTGAACGGCATCGGCGAGCGGGCGGGCAACACCTCCCTGGAGGAGGTGGTGATGGCCATGCACGTCCGCCATGACACGTGGCCCTTCGCGTGCGGCGTCATCACCGAGGAGATCGTGCCGGCGAGCACGGCCCTCAGCAAGCTGACCGGGCTGGCGGTGCCCTACAACAAGCCCATCGTGGGCCGCAACGCCTTCGCCCACGAGTCGGGCATCCACCAGCACGGCATGATCGCCAACCGCAGCACGTACGAGATCATGACGCCGGAGTCCGTGGGCCGCAAGCGCAGCGAGCTGATCTTGGGCAAGCATTCCGGCCGCGCGGGCCTCGCCAAGCGCTGCGCCGAGCTGGGCTATGAGCTGAGCGAGGAGGAGGTGACCCAGCTCTACGAGCGTTTCATCGCCCTCGCCGACAAGAAAAAGGAGGTCTTCGACGACGACCTGCGCATGCTGGTTCTGGGCGTGCAGCAGGAGAGCTTCGAGGTCTTCCGGCTGGAGCAGGTGCACATCTCCGGCCACGACCCCGCCATGGCGCTCATCAAGCTGCGCCGCGGCGACCAGCAGCTGATGGACACCGCCGTGGGCGACGGCCCCGTGGACGCCGCCTTCCGCGCCGTCGAGCGCATCGTCGGCGTTTCGGGACGCCTGGAGCAGTTTGAGATCCGGGCCACCACGCCCGGCAAGGAGGCCCTCGGTGAGGCCTATGTCATCGTCACCTTCGACGGGCGGCAGTACCGCGGCAACGGCGCGAGCACGGACATCATCGAGGCCTCGGTGCTCGCCTTCCTCAACGCGGCGAACAAGCACATCGTCTACAACGAGTCGCAGCAGCAGGCCTCCAGCCGGAGGAACGGCGCCGGCGAGTCGTGACCTGAAGCGGGGCACAAAGTTGACTTTCCGGCCCGGCGTCAGGTATATTCTTGGCGCACTGCCGGATGGCCAAATTGGTAAGGCTCCTGACTCTGGATCAGGTAACTCTAGGTTCGAATCCTAGTCCGGCAACCAGACAGTTTAATCCCCGCCGGGGGTTCCCCGGCGTCCCATACAGCGGCCCGCTCATCTAGGGGTTAGGATGCAAGATTCTCAGTCTTGTCACAGGGGTTCGAATCCCCTGCGGGCTGCCATGGAAATCACAGGACCCGCGAGGCGACTCGCGGGTCCTTTTCTTTTGGCCGGGACCCCAAAACGTGCATAATGGCGCCGTGCGAACAATCAGGCCAGGAGACCGCCCAGATGAAGACCGCCCCCCTCCACCGCCGTGAGTTCATGGCCGCCGCGCTGGCATCCCTGCTTGCCTGCGCACCGGGGCGTCCGGAGAGCGCCGGAGCCCCCGCCGCGTCCGGAAAGAAGAACGTCCTGTTCATCGCGGTGGACGACCTGCGGCCGCACCTCGGCTGCTACGGGCACAACGAGGTCATCACCCCGAACATGGACCGGCTGGCGGCCCGCGGGATGGTGTTTGAGCGCGCCTACTGCCAGATGGCGATCTGCATGGCGTCGCGGGCCAGCCTGCTGAGCGGATACCGCCCCGACAAGGGGGAAATATTCAAAAACGGCCCGCTGTACAAGCACGTGCCTGACGCCCTGCCGCTAAACCAGCACTTTCTCAACCATGGTTACGAAACCGTGACCATCGGAAAGATTTACCACCACAAAAGCGACGAGAGGCGGGGCTGGAGCCGCGAGGCGTTCCACGCAAAGGGGGGATGGACCGGAAGGGGGTATCTCACGCCCGAAGCTGTGGCCCTGGTCCGGGAATTCGACGAGAAACACCCCAATGCCAGCCGGAAGGGCATGGGCCCCGCCTGTGAGTGCGCCGATGTTCCCGACAACGCCTATGAGGACGGCCTGGCCGCCGACCGGGCGGTGGAGGAGTTGAACCGGCTCCAGGACCGCCCATTCTTTCTCGCCGTCGGCTTTCACAAGCCCCACCTGCCGTTCAACGCGCCCAAGAAATACTGGGATCTGTACCGGGAGGAGGACATCCGGCCGGCCGACAACCCCTACGCCCCGAAAAACGCCCCCAAAGACGCCCTGACGGACTGGGGCGAACTGCGCGGATACCACGGCATCCCGGAAAGCGGGCCCCTGCCGGACGATCTGGCGCGGCGGCTGATTCACGCCTACCGCGCCTGCGTGTCCTACACGGACGCGCAGATTGGGCGCGTGCTTGACGAGCTGGACCGTCTGAACCTGCGCGAAAACACCATCGTCGTGCTCTGGGGCGACCACGGCTGGAAGCTGGGAGAGCACGGGATGTGGTGCAAGCACACCAATTTCGAGCTGGACACCCGTTCAACGCTTCTGGTCAGCGCGCCGGGCATGAAGGCCCCGGGGGCGCGCACCAGGGCGCTCACAGAGTTCGTGGACGTCTATCCGACGCTCTGCGACCTCGCGGGGCTCGAAAAGCCCGCCCATCTTGAGGGGGCAAGTTTCGCACCCCTGCTGGACGACCCGGCGCGAACGTGGAAGGGGGCCGCCTACAGCCAGTATCCGCGGGGAACGATCATGGGGTACTCCGTGCGCACCGAACGCCACCGCTACACCGAATGGCGCCGCATCGGCGAAAAGGATGTCAAGGCGCGCGAGTTGTACGACCACGAGAAAGACCCGGACGAAAACCAAAACGTGGCGGAAGAAAAGGAGAACCGGGAGATTGTGGAGCGGCACGGCGAACTGCTGAAGAGGGGGTTCGCCACGATCCCGCGTTGACGGGGGCGGTCCATGTGGCCGGCGAACGCGCGGGACTCACTCCCTCCCGCGGATGTCGTAGATGATGGGGATGCGGACCTTGTCCCGGCGCTTGGGGTCCTCGAAGTACGTGGTGCTGAAAACGTAGTTCCTGGTCTTGCCGCCGCCGCGCAGGGCCAGCACCCTGAACCCGCGCAGGAAATCGTTCTTCCCCTTCCTCGCCAGCAGCTCTATGATCTCCGGCAGCGCGTCAAGCGGCGCCTTCACGGGCTTGTTGTACTTGAACGTGTCGAAGAGGACGAAGACGGGGGCGGGGTCTCCAGCGGGGTTGTCCCGTGCGGGCACAATGTCCCACGCCATGTCCTTCTCGATGTCGTGCCCCACGATCACCACATCGCGCGCGCACTGCACGGGGTTGCGCACGCCGTGGGCCAGAACGGCGTCGCCGAACCGCTTGCGGCGCTTTCCCGGGGGGGGCGAGTAGATTTCACTGACAAAGGGGGAGAGCCCGGTCAGGTCAAAGCATTTCTGCGTGTAGGGTTTCGCCCCCTTCGTGACGACGACGGTGCGGGCGCCCGCGCGGAGCAGTTTCTCCAGCCCCTCAATCGAACCCCTGCGCCGCTGGAGAAAGCGGTCCTTTTCCTGCTCGATGTAGGCGTAGAGTTTTTCCTGCCAGGCGACGAAGGCGTCGGTGACCATCGGCGACCCGCGCCCGTACTGCGCCTCGAAACTGTACCAGGCCTCCTCCTCCTTTTTGATGCGGATGGTTCGGAGCTCGGGCTCCCATACAAGCAGCAGCTCGTCATTGTCAAGAAGGGAGACCTTCCCCCGAAGATCTATAGCCCCCCCGCGTCCGAAACTGAGCACGAAAGACCCAAGGTCCGAGAGGAAGGAAACAACGCCTCCCAGCACGTTCGCGTACCCGGGAAAAGTGCCCATCGTCATTCAGTACTCCTCGAACCACCCATCACCATGCCGATTTCTCCGGCGGACGCGCACCCCTTGCGAGGAGGAAACCTCCGTCTCCGGGCGCGTCGCTCGGCCCCTAAACTCTCCATAAGGCGCGGTGCCCTAATCGCACCCGGACCGGGGAGTGGGCGCATGCGCCCGAACACACTTGGAACCAGTCACTCTCCGTGCCCGTTTCTGTGTGAAAGAATACATCCATCCCGCCGCTGTTTTCCAGTGTTTGCGGGGTCGTTTTGGCGGGCCTGTCCAGACCGCGGAAAAACTGCTACCATGTCCGGAAAAGCACCGGGGGGAGGGGAGGGGCGGAGGAAAGGGCCCATGAGCAGAAAGAACGTCACCGGCGGCGCGGTGTTCTCCCTCCGGGCCGCAGCCCTGTTTCTGGCGGCGATGATGGCCGCGTGCCCCGCGCACGCCGAACCACGGACGCTCACTTTCGCTGGAAGGGAGTGGACCGTCCGTTCCGGATCGGGGGGGCCGGGACCCAACCCATGGTCCGACAGTCCCGAGAGCGCCTGGGTGGATGAGGAGGGGCTTCACCTGAAAATCCGCCAGATTGACGGTGTTTGGCACTGCGCCGAGGTGGTGAGTACCCAGCCAACATGCCATGGAGTGCACCGGTTCCGGATCTCCGGACAAACCGGATCATTGGACAAGAATGTTGTGGCGTCCCCGTTCCTTTACAGGGACGACGTCCGGGAGGTGGACATCGAGTTCTCGCGGTGGGGAAGGGAGCAGGGGCCCGACACGCAATATGTGGTGCAGCCTTTCCAGACGCGGGGCAACATCCACCGGTTCACCTCTTTCCCTGAAACGGAAACCACCCACTGCATTGACTGGCAACCCGACAGCATCCGGTTCAGCAGTTTTCCGGGGCATGGCAGGAAACCCGCCGGCAAGGAAGCGGTGAAATGGACCTATAAAGGGAAGGATATCCCCCGGGAAGACGACGGCCTCCGGATCCACATCAACCTGTGGCTTGTGCGGGGCATGCCCCCCTCCGACGGGAAAGAGGCCGAATTTGTCGTGAAGGAGGCCGACCTGCCCCCGGCCCGATGCGAAAAGAACGGCGGCCGGGCATCCCGGGAGGAATGCGCCGGCCGCACGGCGGATGCCAAGGGAACGCTAAACCAGCCGTTGTGCAATCCACTCCCGGTTGCGGACCGCTGAGTCGTAGGGGTTCCGGTCCTCGGGTTCGTCCTCCCAGGAGTACCATCCCGAATATCCCGCCGCCTTGAGCGCGGCCATGCACTCCTCGACCCGGGCGACGCCCTCGCCCAGAAGGCAGGTGTGGTGCGCCCCGGCGGCCTTGACGTCCTTCAGGTGGGTGTGGCGCACGAGGGCGCCGAGCTCGCGGATGATGTCCGGCCCCGAAACCCCCTGTGTGCCGAACCAGCCGGTGTCGGCGCAGACGCCCAGCCACTCGTTGCCGCCGCCGATGATGTCGAGCAGTTCCCTGGCCGTCTTCTGGGGATGGTTCTCCAGGTTGAACCGCACCCCTGTCTCCTTGCACAGGGCGGCCGCCTGGTCGGGCGTCTGGTCGCCGATCCATCCGTTGATCTGGGGAATGCCCAGCGCGAGGCAGATGTCCACCGTCTTGCGGCTGAACATGCCGCCGTACCCGATGGCCTGAAGGCCGTTGTCGTCCAGGGCGGCCTTCCACGCGGCGCAGCGCTTCTTGTCCATGACCTCCGGCGCGGCGTGGGCCTCCCACACCTCCACGGCCTTGAACCCGTGCGACGCGATTTTCGCGCAGACGGCGCGCCAGGCGGCCTCGTCCGTGGCGGCCACGGTCTTCTTGTGCTGCTCGCCCCACTGGGCCAGTTCAAAACGCCAGTCCGTCACCTGGGCCACCAGGTTCGCCGTGACAAAGGCGATCCGGTCCGTGCCCGCCGCCCGCGCGGGGACGGCGGCGCCCAGCGCGCCCGCGGCGGTCACCGCCGCCCCGGAGGCGACGGAGGCGCCCAGAAACGCGCGGCGCGACACACCCTTTTTCTCTTCCATGGCTGCTCTCCCTGCCGGTTTCGCGGCGGTCACACGCTCCAGGGGCTGCGGTAGTCGCGGGTAAGCCACTTCGGATCGCCGCTTCCGGGGGCGAAGGCCATCTCCTTCGGCAGCCACTTGATCGCCGAGTGGTTGTAGTAGGCCTGGTTGAACAGGTGGCAGCAGATGGCGCTGCGGCCGCCGACCTCCTCGTTGGTGACGGGGCGCTTGCGCGCCTCGACGCAGTCCAGGAAGTCCCGGATGTGGTCGCCGCTTTCGTACAGCTTCACCTTGGCGTCCTTCAGCCACTCCTTCTCCACAAAGCTGATGGCGGCCCCGAGGGAACCGCCGTCCTCACGGTTGGTGAACCCGGCAATCTTCTTGCCTTCGCGCCAGAACTCGAAGCGGCCCCGGTTCACCTTGACCTCGCCCTCGCTGCCGAAGAAGTGCGCGCCGTATCCGTCGGTGTGGATGAGGGTGATCTTGTCTCCGTAGTGCAGCACCGCGCCGTTCTTCGCGTTCGGGTCCTCCGGCGGGGTGACGGCGTCCGGGCCGCTCTCGTCCATGCCCAGGCCCCACTGCGCGATGTCCACGTGGTGGGCGCCCCAGTCGCAGACCATGCCGCCGCCGTACTCCTTGTAGTTGCGCCAGTCGGGGAAGTGGTCGTGGATGCCGCGCGGGCTCAGCACGGAGCTGTAGGGCCGCATCGGGCCGGGACCGCACCACATTTCCCAGTCCAGCCCGGGCTCCATGCCCTCCTCGGGCAGGTCGCAGGGCACTCCGGGAGGCCCGAAACTGCACTCCACCCGGCTGATCTCGCCGATGGCGCCGTTGCGCACCAGCTCGCAGGCCACGCGGAACTCGGCCATGGACCGCTGCATGGACCCCGTCTGGAGCACCCGCCCGTGCTCCTTCACGGCCTTGATCACCGACACCGCCTCGTGGATGTTGTGGGTGAGGGGCTTCTCGCAGTAGACGTCCTTCCCGGAGGCCAGGGCGGCAAGCGTCGGGATGGCGTGCCAGTGGTCGGGCGTCGCGATGCACACCGCGTCAATGTCCTTGCGCGCGATGATTTCGCGAAAATCGTTGTAGGAGGGGCATTCCGCGCCGCCGTCGGACTTCTTCGCGTAGTAGTCCGCCGCCCGCTGCCGCGTGTCCTCGCGGCGCGTCGTGTCCACATCACACACCGCCACCACCCGGCAGCGCTTGTGCTGGAGGAAGGCCTCCATCAGATAGCGGCCCTGCTTGCCCGTGCCGATGAAACCGATGGTGATGAGGTCGTTGGGCTTCGTGTCCGCGGCCCACACGTGGGACGGCAGGATGAACGGGGCCGCAGAAAGGGCGGAAACCTGTTTCAGGAAAGAACGGCGGGGGATCTTCATGGCTGTCTCCTTGCGTTGCTCGGTTGCGCGGCGGCCACCGTCCGAAAATGCGGCCCGCCGCCCCGTGTCATCATAGCACGCCGCACCGCCCGCCGTCCCGGAATGGACGCACCATTTTTTCGGTTATACTTGCAAGAACAGGAGGCACTGGCATGAGAAACGCGTTCACAGGGTTTGGGGCGCTGTGCGCCCTGGCGGTCTTGTTGGGCGGGGCGGCCTGGGCGCACAACCCCGTGGTCATCAACGGGGGGCCGACAGACGCCGAAACGGCCCATTTCATCAAGGACATCTCCGTCAGCCGCGTGGCCTACCACCACGCCAAGCCGGGCCAGGAGGTCCTCTGGCTCACCTTCAACGGGAAGGCGGGGCAGACGGTGGACTTTCAGATGGGCCTTCCAAAGCTTGACAGATACGCAAGCCTGCGTCCGGCCACGGCGCTGCTGGGGCCGGGACTCCCGGCCCCTCCCGAGCTACCCTTCGCGATCCCGGCGGGCATGGGGGCGCTGCTGTTCACCACGGAGGACCAAACGCCAACGGTGTTTGACGAGGAGTTCACCGGCACGGTGGACTGGCAGTTTGAGGGCGAACAGGTCCAGCTCCCGCAGGACGGAAAGTACTTTCTTGTGTCCTACCTCCCCTCGGGAGGGGAGGGAAAATTCTGGATCGCCCCGGGTTTGACGGAGGCCTTCGGCCTGTGGGACTTGATCCGGATGCCGGTGATCATCGTGCAGGCGCGCCTTTTCCACGAGGTCTTTCCGTGGGGCGGCATCCTCGGCTGGGCCTATCTGGGCCTGTTCCTGGCCGCAGTGGCGGGCGTAACGATCACCGGAGTGGTCCTGCTCTGACGCCCCCCGCTACCGGGGCCAGGCGGACTTGAGCGACCGGACAGCCAGCGA
>JAKPUV010000044.1 GCA_029554925.1 Candidatus Hydrogenedentota bacterium
TCCGAGGAACAGCGAAAGGGCCAGGCCGAACACCGTCAGCAGCAGCCACCCGGCCACGCCGAAGAACGCGGGCGCGACCGGGTTTCGCCAAAGCAGACGGCTCACGATGGACGCCTTTATGTAGGCGGACACCCCGACGACAACGGCCAGCCCCGCCGCCGCGCACAACAACACCAGCAACGCCTGCGGCGTGAAGGCGTGGCCGGAGAGCACGTCGCGCTGGTAGCGGAACGCGCTGATGACGAGCGCCCCGCCGCCGATGCAGGCGGCCATGGAAAAGGCGAAACTGAAGCGCCAGGACGGGAAGCGGTCCACGAGCAGGCAGAGGAACACGAGCCCCGCGCCGACGCACCCGCCCGCGGCGGCGAAAATCAGGCCGTAGACCAGGGGGCCCCACCAGAACATGCCGAGGTCGGCCAGCCCCTCCAGGGTCCGCCACAGCCAGAGAGCCTCCGCCAGGGCGATGAAGGCACCCGCAGCCAGTCCGCCGGTCTTGCACGCGGCGATCATGCCAAAGATGCGGCGGCGGTAGTCCCGGGTCTCGTCTGGTGAGAGGACCAATCCCCTCCCCGCGCCGAGGGCCGCGCGCTCTTTCTGGAATTCGGCAATGTCGCGCCGGATGTGCTCGATGTCCGCCCGGCTCCCGAAAAGCAGCAGGGGGATGCTGAGGATGAAGGGGAAGATTTCCCCGGCCCACAGTTCAAGGTGGCCGCCGAGGATCGCGGTGGCGTGGCCCGCCGACGCGCCGAGCACCAGCCCGAAGGCCAGCTCGCGCACGCCGATGCCGGAGATGGTGAAGGCCAGCACGGACGCCGTGATCATGAGCGGGCCGACGAAGAAGATGTCGGCCACCGACGTGTGCTCGGAGCGGATCGCCATGAACGTGAAGATGAAGGTCGTGCAGGTGCCCAGATGCACCCCCACGCCGAAGACCAGCGCGGCCAGCAGCGACCTCCGCGACCCAGCGTAGGCCGTCACGGCGTCGCCGAGGCGGTTGACGAGGCTGCGCACCTTTCCCGGCACGGGCGTCACCGCCACCAGCACCTGGATCACCCGGGGGTTCAGCAGCAGCGACAGGCTGCCCGCCACGCCCGCGAACAGGCACGCCATGATCACCGCGAGCAGCGGCACGTTGATGTTCAGATAGCGGAAGCCGAGGGGGAAGGTGGCGAACACGAGGAACGCGAGGGCGATGATGCCCGTGAGCTTCTCCACGGCGATGACGGTGGCGCACTTGACCGGGTCGCCCGTGTGGCGCGACGACTCGACCAGCCGGAACCCGTCGAGCCCCACCGTGCCCGGAAGCACCAGCCCGATGGCCCGGCCCATGAACCACTGGTAGGCCATGAGCCGCAGGGGCATGCGCAGCCCCTGCCCCGCGAGGAGCAGCCGCCACCGGAGGATGCCGCAGGTGATGCCCAGCAGCTTCACCGCCGTGGCGCAGGCCATCCAGAAGGCGAACCCGCCCAGGCCCGCCCCGCTCACCCGGCGCATCTCGCGCAGAATGTCCACGGGCCGCACGCCGCCGAAGAAGTCCGCGCCGAGGCCCACCCACTCCGGGCGGAAGATGGCGGCGAACACCGCGGCGATGAACGCCAGTTTGACGCTGAAAAACACGGCCTTTTTCACGCTCAAAAGGGGCTCCTTCCCGGACAGGGGCTATTTGGCGAACTTGCCGCGCAGGCGCATCTCGACGGCCGGGGTGACATAGTGCCCCACCTTGCCGCCGAGGGAGGCGATTTCCTTCACCTGCCGCGAACTGAGGAACAGGTACGGCTCGCTGGGCATGAGGCACACCGTGTCCACGTCCGGGTTCAGTTTCTGGTTGTTGATCGCCATGGACAGCTCGAACTCGAAGTCCGACACGACGCGCAGGCCGCGGATGAGCGCCGCCGCGCCTTTCTGGCGGGCGAAGTCCACCGTGAGGCCGGAGAACGACGCGATTTCCACGCCCGCCATGTCCCCCGTCATCTCCTCCAGCATCTCGATGCGCTCGGGTACTGTGAACAGCGCCTGTTTGGCCTCGTTGCGGGCCACCGCCACGATCACACGGTCGAAGATTTTCGCCGCGCGCACAATCAGGTCCAGATGCCCCAGCGTGGGGGGATCGAAACTGCCCGCGTACACCGCCGTCCTTTTCTTCATGGAGTCACTCCTCCCCGCGTTGAAACGCCGCCAGGGCCGCCTCGGCCACCCGCCGCACGGGCACCCCTGCCGCCTCCGCCAGGGCGCGGCAGTCTTCAAACTCCGGATGCGCCGTTATCTGCTCTCCGTCCAGCGTCGCCGTCTTCACGCGCACTTCGCCGTAGGGCGTGAACACGGTTTCCCACTTTCGCCACAGCACCGTCCGAAACTCCTCGCGGACCCGGACGCCCAGGGTGGTCGTGTTCAGAAACAGGCTCCGCGCCACTTTGTCGCGCAGTTCCGGCGGGCACAGCGCCGTCAGCAGGAAGGCGGGCCGCCCCTTCTTCCCCGTGACCGGCGTGAGGAAGGCGTCCACCGCCCCCGCCGCCAGCGCGGCGTCCACCGCCGGGGCCGTCAACTCGCCGCTCAGGTCGTCCACCAGTGTTTCCAGCACCGCCACGGTGTCCACGTTCCCCGCCGGCTCATCCGCCGACTCCCCAAGCAGCGCCCGCAGCACGTTGGCCCGGTCGGGCAGGTCGCGGGTGCCCGCGCCATAGCCCACCGACTCCACCGTCATCCGGGGGAGCGGACCGAAGCTGTCCGCCCAGGAGACCGCCAGCGCCGCGCCCGTGGGCGTGGTCAGCTCGCCGTCGCCGTCGCCGTAGACGGGCACGTCGCACAGCAGCAGCGCCGTGGCCGGGGCGGGCACGGGCATTACGCCGTGGGCGCAGCGCACCGTGCCGGTGCCCGTGTTGATCGGGGACACCACGACGCGGTCCACGCCGAGCTGGTACAGGCAGAACTGGGCCCCCACGACGTCCACGATGGAGTCTATGGCGCCCACCTCGTGAAAATGGACCTTCTCCACCTCCATGCCGTGGACCTTCGCCTCGGCCCGGGCGATGTTCTGGAAGACAATTTCCGAACAGATCTTCACCTGCTCCGGAAGGGTGCTCCGGTTGATGATCTCCAGCACGTGCCGCAGGTGGCGGTGGGGGTGGTGGTCGTGCTCCGCCACCCGCACCTCAAAGCGCCTGGCGGCGATGCCCCGTTTCACGATCTTTTCCGTGAAGACCTCGAAGTCCGGCACGCCCAGGGAGTACAGGCCCTCCCTCAAGGCGGCGAAGTCCGCGCCCAGGTCAAGAAGCGCCGCCACGGTCATGTCGCCGCTGATGCCGCTGAGACAGTCGAGATACAGGGTTTTCATCGGGAGGATCCGTTCGCAATCCGGACGATGGTGGCCGCCGCCACCCCCGCGCCGAAGCCGTTGTCAATGTTCACCACCGTCATGCCCGTGGCGCAGGCGTTCAGCATGCCCAGCAGCGCCGCGAACCCGCCCAGCCCCGTGCCGTAGCCGACGCTCACCGGCACGGCGATCACGGGCGCGGCCACGAGCCCCGCCACCACGCTCGGCAGCGCCCCCTCCATCCCCGCGCACACGATCAGCGCTGTCGCGGCGTCCAGGCGCTCGCGCTGGCCCAGCAGCCGGTGGATGCCCGCCACCCCCACGTCGTACACCCGGTCCACGCGGCACCCCAGGCTCTCGCAGGTGACCACCGCCTCCTCCGCCACGGGGATGTCGCTGGTCCCCGCGCACACCACGGCGACATACCCCTCCAGCGCGGGAGCGGGGTCCACGGTGACGGAGAACGCGCGGGCCACCGCGTGGTGAACCGCCTCCGGACAGGCCGCCAGCACCGCCGCTGCCGTCTCCGGGGAGCAGCGCGTGCCGAGGACATTGCTGCCCTGGGCCGCCATGCGCTGGGTGATGGCCACCACCTGGTCCGGCGTCTTCCCGGCGCAGAAGATGGTCTCCGGGTAGCCCTTGCGCAGGGCGCGGTGGTGGTCCACCTTGGCGAAGCCCACATCCTCAAAAGGCAGCCCGCGCAGCCGGTCCACCGCCGCCTCCGGGGCCGTCTCGCCCGCCGCCACCGCGCGCAGCAACTCCAGTATCTTCTCGGAATCCATCGTATGGCGCGTTCCCGGGTCCGTCACCCGGCGCGAAGACAGGGAATACAGCGCCCTGTCCCCCGCCGCCGCAATGGTAATTCATGGGGCGACCCCGCCGCAAAGACGGAGGCAAAGGGGGAAAGGGGACAAGGCCGCCGGGACGGCGGCGCCACGGAAAGCGGCCCGCAGGACTTCCCCGCGGCGCAGGCATTCCGACAAGAGATCGCGGCGTCGGCCGTTGTGCGGCCTCCCCGCGATGACCGCAGAAACGCCCGTCATCGCGAGCCCCTGACCGCCGTGGGCGGGAATTTTGCCCATGAAGCTATGGGATTGCGGGTGTCCTCTTCCTCTTCACCCCGGAGGGGTGAGGGCCATTAGCCGGTGGTTGAGCGAAGCGATACCACCGGAAACCGGTGCCCCCTCTTCCTTTCTGGCACCCCGGCAGGGGTGCGGGACTCCTGGGCCAGCGGGAACCGACGTGTCCTGAACCCCTGCCGGGGTTCTTGAAGAAATGGGGGGCTGCTGTCCGGTGGTATCGCTTCGCTCAACCACCGGCTAATGTCCTGCATCCCTCCGGGATGCCCAAGATTTTCACTTTCTGCCATGTCCACGTTTGGCAGAGAGTAACCGGCGGCTTGGGGCGCGAAAGAAGACGTCTGCTTCATTGGCAGGGAGCGCAAGCGACCGAAGCGACCTCGTTCCCGGCACGGCGGGCGCTCAAAAATTCACCGCCGCCACGGCCAGCATGACGAACCCCAGCCCCATCTTCACCGCGAGGCCGCCGATGCGGCCCAGCGCCGCCCCGGCCCCCGTCCGCGCCGAGTCGGCCGTTGTCTTTCCCTTGATCAGCAGCTCATACAGCGCCGCCCCCAGGAAGGCCCCCACGCAGGCCCCGGCTAGCGTCCCCACCACCGGAAAGACCGGCGTGCCCATCACCGCCCCGGCGATGCAGCCCGCCAGCGACGCCGCCACGGCCCCCTTCCCCCCGCCGAAACGCGCCGCGCCGTAGCCCGAGGCCGCCGTCTCGGCCACCTCGCCCAGCGCCGCCAGCGC
>JAKPUV010000718.1 GCA_029554925.1 Candidatus Hydrogenedentota bacterium
GCCAGGCGGCCCAGATGGGCGATGAGGGTCTCGTCCACGATGCGGTCCAGGGCGGCGTCGTTGGGCAGAAGCAGGGGGCCCAGGTAGTCAAACACGAACCGGGACCGTCCGAGCAGGTTCCGCAGGTTTGCCAGCGCGCCGGCGCGGGCGGGGTTTGTCCACTGTTCCACGAGCAGCGGCACGTCGTTCACAAAGTTGTAGTGGATGACAAGGTCCGGCTGGAGGGCCAGGTAGTCGGGCAGATGCTCCGCCTCGCCGCCCGCGCCCAGGGCGAAGATGCCCGCATTCACCACGTCCACGGCGCGCCCCGGCAGGGAGGCCTTCAGCCGCGCCTCGAGGATGTTGGGCCAGGTCAGCTCGTTGGTCACGCCCTCGGCGGTGGTGGATCCGCCGACGCAGACGATGCGGTGGACGCCCTCCGGTTTGGGCAGGACCACCTCGTCGTCGCGGAACCCGAGGGAGTTGGTGCGCAGGTCAATGAAGTCGGCGTGGCGCAGGTGGGGCCGGAGGGTGGTCCAGAGTTTCTCCCACTGGGAGGCGCGGAGGAACACGCCGACCTGCTCCGGGGCGGCGGCGTCCCGGGGGAAGGGGTGGAAGGCGAACTGGACGACCCGGGGCTCCCCGCCGCCGTCCGGGGCCAGGGGGTAGTCGCGGAACTGTCGGGCGCCGCCCCAGGCCAAGGCGAGGGCCGCGCGGGCGTCCCCGGCCACCTCGGGGGGCAGGGGGGCGAGCAGACTGCCCGCCCCGGCGATCTTTGCGGCGATTTCGGCGACCTCGGGGGCCGTCTGCGGGGAGGGGGGCGCCCATCCCTCCACCACCGCGCCGTCGGGGTCCGTCTGAAACGCCGCCCAGCCGCGTTCGGCGAGGAAAGCCGCCCGCTCGGCGGGGTTCAGGGCGAGGAAGGCGTCGCGGGCGCGGACATCGGCGTCCGTGTCGGGGGGGGCGGGGGCGTAGCGGGCGATGACGGCGGCGTCCTCGGCGGTGCGGGTGTCATACAGCCGCGCCTCGACCGCGCGGGCGCGGGACAGGGCCCCGCCCGCCCGCCAGACGGCGAAAACCTCCGCGGCGACAGCGGCGGCGAGACCCCACGCGAGCAGGGAAAAGGCAAGAAGAAGGACCCGCCGTTTCATGAGCCGCTCCGGCCCGCGCGGAACGGGTGAAAAGGTCCGCGCCGGGCCCGCTTGGGGATCAGCCGGCGATGCTGCGGATCTGGGAGACGAGCGTGATGATCATGGTGACCAGGCTCAGGATGCCCATGATCGCGTCGATGATGCTGAAGAGGTCCTGGGCCCGGGCGGGGCGCCGGGTGATGAGGGGGGTGCGGGCTGCCATGTCCGTGTCTCCGTGCTTTTCGGGGACGCCGCGGGGCTCCGAATGGGCCGCCGCGGCGGTGACCCGCCGGTTTCTCCCCGGAGTATACCAAGTTTCCCGAAAAAAAGCGACGCCCCCGGCGGGAAGCCGGGGGCGCCGGGGGGGGCGGAATCAGGCGTCGATCTTCGGGATGCTCTCGGCGCCCTTGCGCAGGGACTCCTCGTCGAGGGCGATGTCCTGGAGGCTGCCCGAGAGGTAGGCGTCGTAGGCGGTCATGTCGAAGTGCCCGTGGCCGCTGAGGTTGAAGAGGATGGTCTTCGCCTCGCCGGCCTCCTTGCAGCGCAGGGCCTCCTCGACGGCGCCGCGGATGGCGTGGCTGGATTCGGGCGCCGGGATGATCCCCTCGCACTTGGCGAAGAGGAGGCTGGACTCGAAGCAGGGGTTCTGCATGAGGGCCAGCGCGCCGATGCACCCCTCCTTCTTCAGGTGGGCCACCTGGGTGGCGACGCCGTGGTAGCGCAGGCCGCCCGCGTGGATGCCCGGCGGCATGAAGTTGTGGCCGAGGGTGTACTGCTTCATCAGCGGCGTCATGCCGCCCGTGTCGCCGAAGTCATAGGCGAAGGGCCCGCGGGTCAGGGTCGGGCAGGCGGCCGGCTCGACGGCCACGCACCAGACCTTGCTCTTGCCGTCCAGCCGGTCCTTCACGAAGGGGAACGCGACGCCGGCGAAGTTGGACCCGCCGCCGCAGCAGCCGAAGACCACGTCGGGGTACTCACCCACGCTCTCCATCTGGAGTTTGGCCTCCTGGCCGATGATGGTCTGGTGCATGCACACGTGGTTGAG
>JAKPUV010000055.1 GCA_029554925.1 Candidatus Hydrogenedentota bacterium
GGTCTCCGCGCGGCGTCGCGCCGCATCGGCCCATGATCCCGGTTTTCCCCGCGTGTTTTCAAGGCGGCGTCAGGCGCGCAGGCGGGCGAGGGGTAGGGTGATGAGCACCTGGCAGCCGCCGCCGGGGGCGGAGGTCATCTCGATGGCGCCGCCGTGCTCCTCGATGACGCCGCGGGTGATGGAGAGGCCGAGGCCGGTGCCGCCGGGCTTGGTGGTGTAGTAGGGGTCGAACACGCGCTCCAGGGCCTCGCGGTCGAGGCCTGGGCCGTCGTCGCGGATCTCCACCTGGCAGGCCGTCTCGGTGACGCGGGAGAACAGGCGCACGCGCCCGCCCTCGGGGCAGGCCTCCAGCGCGTTGAGCAGGACATTGAGCACGGCGCGGCTGATGTGGCGGGCGTCGAGCATGAGCCGCAGCCCGCCCGCGCCGCATTCGGCGGTGAGCCGCACGCCGCGCTGGTCGGCCTCGCGGCCCAGCAGGCCGACGCATTCCTGGAGCAGGGCGTCGAGGTCCGCGGGCTCGGGGTGCAGCTCCGTCTCCCGCGCGAGGGAGAGGAAACCCGACACGATCTCCTCCAGCCTCCCCACCTCGTTGCGGATGGTGCGCAGGGAGCGGGCGGGGGCGGAGTCCGGGTCGTCGAGCTGCTCGACGGCGTGGCCGGAGAGGAGCTTGATGGCGTTGAGGGGGTTGCGGACATCGTGGGCGACGCCCGCGGCGAGGGTGCCCAGGGCGGAGAGGCGCTGGGCCTGGCGGAGCCGCGCCTCGACGGTCTCCTTCTCGCGCAGGGACTCGATCATGCGGTTGAAGGTGGTCTCCAGGGCGAGCACCTCGCCGGAGGCCCCGGACGTGGCCACGGGCTCGAGATGGCCGGAACCGACGGCCGCGCAGCTTTCGGCGAGCCGCCGCAGGGGGTGGAGGGCCCTCCAGATGAACCAGACCATGGCGCCCAGGGCCAGCAGGAACACGGCGGTCACGGCGAGGAGGTAGCGGTTGGTGAAGGCGTGGAGGATTTCCGTCTGCGGCACGATGGTCATGGAGGCGGTGAGGAGGACGGCGCGCCCCTCGCTGGTGAGGGGCACGCGGGCCACGCGGAGAAAGCTGCCGTCCCGCTGCCGCTCGATGGTGAAGGTGGCGCCGGGCTCCTCGGCCGCCGGGCGGTCCTCCAGGCGGATGTCAAAACCCTTGTGCAGGTCCATGAGCTCGCCCTCGAGGGCCTGGTAGTCGCCCTGGAAACCCTCGTCCAGGCGGAGTTCGAGGCTCCGCGCGATGTCGAGGGTGCTCGCCTCCATCTGAACGGCCGCCTCGTGGAAGAAGTAGCGGGCGATCACCACCACCGCCGCGAACAGGCACAGCAGCAGCACGCCGCACAGCACGACCACGCGCAGGAAGAGCGTGTGCCGCCACCGCGCGGGCGGGGGGGGGGCCGCGGACGGGGTCTCGGCGGGGGGGCGCGCGCTCATGACGCGGGCGGCGGGGCGGTCCCGAGGCGCTTCATGACCTCCTGGATGTCCAGCCAGGCCTTCGCCTTTTCGCCGGGGCTTCGGAGGAGGTAGGCGGGATGGTAGGTCACGCGCAGGGGGATGCCGTGGTAGGTGTGCCAGACGCCGCGCAGGCTGCCGACGGTGGCCGCGGTTTTCAGGAGGGTTTGGGCGGCCGTGCCGCCGAGGGCGCAGATCACCTTCGGGCGCAGCAGGTCGAGCTGGCGGATGAGGAAGGGCTCGCAGCAGGCCACCTCCTCCGGATTCGGCGTGCGGTTGTCCGGCGGGCGGCACTTGAGCACGTTGCAGATGAAGACGTCCTCCCGGCGCATCTTCATGCCCTTCTCAATGATGTCCGTGAGAAGCTGGCCCGCGCGCCCCACGAAGGGGCGGCCCCGCGCGTCCTCGTCCGCGCCGGGGGCCTCGCCCACGAAGACCAGGTCCGCGTTCGGGTTGCCCTCGCCGGGCACCGTGTGGTGGCGCGTGGCGTGGAGCGGGCAGGCCGTGCACCCCCGCACCTCGTCGGCGATGCGCTCCAGCCCGTCCGGCGGCCCGCACACGGCGGCGGCCCGCGGCGGCGCGGGCGTCGCCGAGACGCCCTCCAGCAGGCGGGCGGTGTGGCGCGACAGGCGCACCTTGGGCGGCGTGCCGCGCGCCGCCTTTTGGGCGAGGCGCCGCACGTCCTCCACCGCCTCGGCGTAGAGGTCTTCGGGGGTTTTGGAGGCGTCGGTCATGGGGGTACTCCGGGGATTTATGATAGCACGGGGCCGCCCCCCGGCGGGAAGTCCGACAGATCGGACTTGTCTGACCTGTCCGACGGGCCTTTCCCCCGGCTCAGCCCCCCTCCACCTCCCGGGCCTGCGCGTGCAGCCATTCCTCCAGGTTGGTGTAGCCGTCGCGGTCGTCGTCGGCGCCGGGGGTGGGCGGCGGCGCCAGCGGACGGCTTGTGGAGGCGGTCTGCGGCATGCCGCCGACCTGCTCCTGGCTGTCGAGGATGCGGCCCGCGCCGGTGCGGACCCCGTCCACGACGCGCGTGTCCACGGCGTCGCGGTCCGCCGGACGCGCGCCCGCGCCGGCCAGCACCCAGTCCGCCACCGCGGAGGCGGGCCGCACGGTGAGCGGCGCCACGCGCACCGGTGAATCCTCCGGCCGCGCGAGGTTCAGCCGCCGCGAGGACCACGCCCATTCGCCCCATTCGCCGCCCCCCGGAGAGAGGTTGCCGTGCATGCCGATGACGGCGGTGCGCTGGGTGTGGACGTGCACGGTGACCAGCGGCACCCCGCGGCGCGTGTCGGGCCCCGGCTTCAGCACGTTGCCCAGGAAGGAGACCAGGGAGGGGCCGGAGGACTCAAAATCGCCGACGTGCATCGCGTGGCGGCGCGGGTTGTAGACGAGGTTGTTGACGACCAGCGCGCTGACGTCGCCCTTCACATAGGGGTTGCGCTCGTCGTTGTGCGCGAAGAGGCACCCGAGGAGCGCGATCCGCCGGCCGTGGTCGCCCAGGAGCAGGCCCTTGGAGTGCTCGCCCTCCGGGTGGATGGAGTGCGACAGGTTCTCCGAGAAAATGCAGCGGCTGAAGGTCACATCGCGCACGCCCGCGCCCCAGTGGCTCGCGCCCTCGTCCACGGCCCAGCTCACCGAGCAATGGTCCACCACCACGTTGTACGCCTGCCCATCGCCGCCGGGGTAGACCGACAGGCCGTCGCGGGCGTCGCCCGCCGGGCCGGGCATCCGGTCGCCCACGCGGATGCGCAGGTGCCGCACGAGCGCGTCGTGCGTGGCGACCACCAGCCCCGCCCCCGTCAGCGTGATCCCCGGCGAAGGCGCGGTCTCGCCCGCCACGGTCACAAAGGGGTGGGGGATGGTCAGGGGCTCCGTGAGGCGGATGACCCCGCCCGTCTCGAACACCACCACGCGCGGCCCCGGTGTCTCCAGCGCGGCGCGCAGGGTGCCGGGGCCCGCGGACTCGAGCGACGTGACGCGCAGCACCGCGCCGCCGCGCCCGGCGGGCGTGTCCGTGCCAAAGCCCTCCGCGCCGGGGAACACGGGCAGCGCGCCCGACAGGTCGCGCACGGCGTCCCGCAGCCCGGGCGACCCCGCCAAGTTCGGCGGAAACACCGCCGACGGCACCACGAGCAGCGCGGACAGCCCCACCACGGCGAGAATTCCCAGGACAATTAACGCTCTTTTGTTGGTCACCGAGTCTTTTCCAAGTTCTAGTTCATGCCGGAAAGCAAGGAGGATTCGGGGCGGCGCCCCACACCAGACGAAACCGCCGGTATTCCAAGAGGCGGAACGCCGCCTCGGGGATTTCCGACAGCGCGATGTCCATGTCCTCTATCGGCACCTCCTCCTCCGGCGGCTCCACCCACCACCAGTCCACAAGGTCCACCTGCCGCCCGGCCTGCAAAAGTCCCGCCAGCACC
>JAKPUV010000057.1 GCA_029554925.1 Candidatus Hydrogenedentota bacterium
CGGCTGCGTGCGCGCGCTCCGGCGCCGGGGCTACCGCGTCGTCATGCTGGACGTGCGGGGCCACGGCCTCAGCGGCAAGCCCCACGACCCGGCCGCCTACGGCATCCACCTGTGCGACGACATTGTCCGGCTGATGGACCACCTGGGGATCGAAAAGGCCTTCATCGCGGGGTACTCCATGGGCGGGTTCATCGTCCTCAAGACCGTCGAGCGGCACCCGGCGCGCCTGCTGGGCGCCGTCATCGGCGCCGCCGGATGGGACGAGCTGGACGATGACAAGCGCGCCCTGTTCCGCGAGATTGTCGCGGCCATCGAGGAGCGGGGCGTCTTCGACCCCATCACCCACTGGCTGGACCCCGGGAAGAAGGCCGGGCGGATCCAGTGCGCCCTCGCCAATTTCTTCATGGGCGTCATCAACGACAAGGCGGCCATTGTGAACGTCTTCCGCACCTTCGAGGCGCTGGTGGTGTCCGAGGAGGCCCTGCGGAACAACACGGTGCCCGCCCTCACCCTGGTCGGCGCGCGCGACGGCATCCGCGAGGCCTCGGACAAGCTCCCCGGCGTCATGGCCCGCCACGAGCTGGTCCACCTCCCCGGAACCGACCACGTCACCACCATGCTGCACCCCCAGTTCATGCGGCGGATGATCGCCTTCTTTGAGGCGAACGCCCCGGGGTGATTAACGCGGGGCGATGGACATAATGGACGATATGGACGGCATGGACAGGGGATCCGTTCCTTCAGTGCGGTCAGTCCATCCCGTCCATGGCGTCCATGCCGTCCATCCTGCCGTCCGCCCTCAGACGTTGCAGATGTCGTAGGCCTCGCGGAGGCTGGTCAGCGGGTCCCGGGTGGGCGAGAACTCGTGGGCCAGCCATCCGGTGAACCCGGTTTCGGCGATGGCCTCGCAGATGCGGCGGTAGTTCAGCTCCTGCCCGCCGTCTATCTCGTGGCGGCCAGGGACGCCCCCGGTGTGGTAGTGCGCGATGACGGGGTGGAACTCGCGGATGGTGTCGATGACGTCGCCCTCCATGATCTGCATGTGGTAGACGTCGTAGAGGAGGCCGAAGTTCTTCGCGCCGAGGGCCCCGGCGAGCTCCGCGCCCCAGGGGGTGCGGTCGCACATGTAGTCCTTGTGGTTCCGCTTGCTGTTGAGCAGCTCCATGATGACCGTCACGCCGGCCTTCTCCGCCGCAGGCAGGATCTGCTTCAGCCCGGCGGCGCAGTTCTTCAGGCCCTGGTCGTCCGGCATCCCCTTGCGGTTGCCCGAGAAGACGACCATGTTGCGGATGCCGCGCTTCTGGAGCTCCGGAAACATCTTCTCCGCGCCCGCGATGAGCCGCTCATGGTTGGCCGGGTCGTTCCAGCCGTCCTTGATGTCGCCGGGGCCGGTGGACAGGGCCACCTCGACGCCGTTCTTCAGCACCGCGTCCCAGTCGTCCGGGCCGACGAGGTCCATGCCGTGGATGCCCATGCCCTTGATGGCCGCGCAGAACTCGTCCATCGGGATCTTGCCGTAGCACCAGCGCGAGACGGACTGCCTGATCCGGCCGCCGCCGGCCGCGGCCGCCGGGGCGGCCTCCTGCGCGCAGGACGCGCCGCTGGCGAGGCACGCCGCCCCGACCGTCCCCGCAAGCGCGCCCATCGCCGCGCGCCGTGTCACGGTGGTGTTCTCCTTCACAGCCGGTTCTCCTTTGGGGTTAGATTTTCACCGCTTTGCCGGCCTTGGCGGAGCGGTAGGCGGCCTCGGTGACCTCGGTGGCGCGCAGGCCGTCCACGCCGCTGGCGGACGGGTCGCGGCGCCCGCGGATGGCCTCAACGAAGTCGGCGACGAGGCCCAGGTCGGCGCTGTCGCCGTAGCCGACCCAGCGCACGCGCATGTCCTGATCGTCGTAGGCCGTCAGGTTCTGCTTGAAGGCGTCCACGAAGAGGACGCCCTTGTCGCCCATGAAGTGCAGGGTGACATCGCCCCAGGCGGGGAAGCTCCTCGGGCGGCTCCAGCTCGCCAGGTGGCTCACCTGCACGCCGCCCGTCATCTCCAGGTGGACGCTGCCGATGTCGTCGGTGGCGAGTTCGCCCCGGTGGAGCTGGTTGCCCAGCTCGCAGTAGACCTTGGTGAACTCGCGGCCCAGCATCCAGCGGAGCAGGTCG
>JAKPUV010000067.1 GCA_029554925.1 Candidatus Hydrogenedentota bacterium
GTGCGAGCAGATCAAGGCCAACCCGCTGACGAAGAACATCCCGGTGCTGTGCATCTCCTCCGCCCACACCCCCGAGGCGCGCGCCCAGTGTTTCCGCGCCGGGGCGGCGGAGCTTCTGAAGAAACCCTTCTTCCCCGCGGAGCTGGTGGCCCAGATCGGGCGCCACCTCAAAGTGTCGGACGACCTGATTTAGCCCGGAGTCCGGGCCGAAGAATCAGAGGAACGGACGGGTTGGGGAGCGGAAGGGGAAAACCTTCCGGCGCGCGCGCCGGCGAAGGAGCCTGTCCCATGAAGAGACTCCCCGTTTTCTTTCTGGCGCTGTGCGCGGCCCTCTCCCCCTTTGCGGCCGCGGCGGACGTTCCGCTGTGCGCCCCGCCGCCGGAGGGCGTGACCTCCCTCTGGGCGAGCTTTGAAAACCCCGCCATGAAGAAGGGCGCGGGCGCCATGAGCAACCGCGGCGGCAAGGGCGCGGCCTTCCGGCCCGTGGCGGCGGGGGAGACGGTGACGCTGCTGGAGACCGCCGGGTCCGGCACGCTCCGCAGGATCTGGATGACCCTCGCCACGCGCACGCCGGAGGCCCTGCGCGCCTATGTCCTGCGCATGTACTGGGACGGCGCGGCGACGCCGGCGGTGGAGGCGCCGCTGGGCGATTTCTTCTGCGCCATGCTCGGGCGCATGGAGCCCATGGAGAACGACTACTTCAGCAGCCCCGAGGGCCGCTCGCTCGTCTGCGCGCTGCCCATGCCGTTCCGCGCGGGCGCGAAGGTCACCTTCTCCAACGAGTCCGGCGAGGACCTGCCGCAGCTCTTCTACGACATCAACTGCACCGCCGGCGACGCGCACCCGGAGGGCACGCTCTACTTCCACACCGTCTGGCGGCGCGAAAACCGCACGCAGCTCGGCCGCGACTTTGAGATCCTGCCGAAGGTGGCGGGCCGGGGGCGCTTCCTCGGCGCGCACATCGGCGTCGTCGGCAACCCGTCCTACTCCGGCTGGTTCGGCGAGGGCGAGGTGAAGATGTATGTGGACGGCGACACGGAGTGGCCGACCATCGCGGGCACGGGCACGGAGGACTACATCGGCACGGCCTACGGCCAGCGGGAGTTCCTCGGCCGGCAGTCGGGCTGCCCCGTGTCGGACGACCAGGGCCGGGTTTGGACTTTTTACCGGTACCACGGCCCCGATCCTGTATACTTCCACCAGGATCTCCGCGTGACGCTGCAGCAGATGGGCGGGGCGGACAAGACGCAGGTGCTAAAGATGGTGGAGCAGGGCGCGGAGCTGATCCCCGTGACGATTGACGGCGCGCCCCTGCTGGAGGGGAACGCCCCGAAGCCGCTGGACGACCCCTCGCTCCCCGCCACGGGGTGGACGAACTTTTTCCGGCGCGACGACGTGTGCGCCGCGGCCCTCTTTTATCTGGACCGGCCCGAGAACGGGCTCCCGCGCATCGCCCCGGCGGCGGAGCGCACGGCGGCGCTGCCGCCGGTGAAGTGACCGAACCCGCAGGATTTCCCCATGTTCTGGAACACCGGCCAAGACGCGGCCATGGTCGCCTTTCTGCGCGACGCCGCGCGCCTGGCGCGCATGGTGCGTGACGAGCTCGCCCCCGAGTCGCTGACCAAGGAGGACCGGTCGCCCGTGACGGTGGCCGACTTCGCGGTGCAGGCCCTCGCGGGACTGCGCCTCGGCGCGGCCTATCCCGGCGTGCCCGTCGTGGGCGAGGAAAACAGCGCCCCGCTCAAGGGCCCCGGGGGGGCCGAATCGCTCAAACAGGTCGTGGAGTATGTGCGGCGCTTTGAGGAGCGCGCCTCGGCCCGGCGGGTCTGCGAATGGATCGACCGCGGCGGCGCCGCGCCGGGGGGCCGCTTTTGGGTGCTGGACCCCGTGGACGGCACCAAGGGGTTCCTGCGCGGCGGCCAGTACGCCGTGTCCCTGGGCCTGGTGGAGGACGGCGTGGTCACCGTGGGCGGGCTCGCCTGCCCGGCCCTCGGCCTCGACGGCGAGCCGGGCAACGGCGTGCTCACCCTGGCCCGCCGGGGAAAGGGCGCCTTCATCGTCCCGCTGGACGCGCCGGAGTTCTGCCGGCCCATCCGCGTGTCCCCCTGCGCCGACCCGCGCCGCGCGGTGCTGCTGCGCTCCTTCGAGTCGGGGCACACCAACGTGGACCGCATCGAGGCGCTCATCCGGCATCTCGGCATGAAGAACCCGCCGGTGCCCATGGACAGCCAGGCCAAGTACGCCATGGTGGCCGCGGGCTACGGGGAGATCATCCTGCGCATGCCCTCGCCCGACGCCCCGGACTACCGCGAGAAGATCTGGGACCACGCCGGGGGCGTCGTCGTGCTGGAGGAGGCCGGCGGCCGCGTCACGGACATCGAGGGCAAACCCTACGACTTCACCCGGGGACGCAGGCTCGAGGCCAACACGGGGCTGCTCGCGTCGAACGGCGCCGTCCACGACGCCGTGCTGGAGGCCATCCGGCGCACCGCCTGAGCGCGGCACCCGTCACCCGGCGGGGTACGCCTCGAACTCCACCACCTGCATGAGGGGCTGCCCCGTGCTGTTGGTGAGGCCCGTCAGGCGGAGGAACCGCGCCGCGCGCGGCGAAAAGACATCCGCCTGCCAGCCGTGGACGGGGTCCGCGCGGTGGTCCGCCGCGGGTTCCCAGATCTGGCCGTCGGCGCTGGTCTCCACGGTGTAAGTGTAGGTCCGCCCGTCGAGGTC
>JAKPUV010000078.1 GCA_029554925.1 Candidatus Hydrogenedentota bacterium
GCCGGGATCCTGGGAATGCACGCTCCCCGCAAGAAAGAGGGCAAAAACCGGCAGGAGGACCCGCGCGCCGCGCTTTTCCTGAAAGATCATGGGCGTTCTCCTGGGGGCCGCGCTCCGGAAATGGGCTCAGAGGCGGCCCAGAAAGCCCTCCCTTGTTTTCCAAACAGCCGGACACCGGTTTCTATTCGCCCTCCCGGGTTTACTCGGTGGGGCTGAAAAGGGTACCATTCCGGGGTCGGGCGGTTTCCAACTCACCACGGAGTTCTATGCCATGTCGAAGAGCTTTTCCGGAATGTCCAGACGCGGGTTCTTGGCGGGCGCGGCGGGTGCGGGCGCGCTGGCGGCCGCGCCCCGCGGCGCTTCGGCGGCGGAGCCGGGCAAAAGGTTCCAGGACGGCATCAGCCCGTGGCCGCTGACGCTGAACACGAGCACCATCCGGCCCACCCCGTTCAAGGACAAGATTGTCATCGCCGCCGAGGCGGGCTGGGACGCCATCGAGCCCTGGATCAACGAGCTGGAGCAGTACGAGGAGGAGGGCGGCGACCTGAAGGCGCTGGCCGCCGAGATCAAGGACCGGGGCCTCTTCGTGCCGAACATCATCGGCCTGTGGGACTGCATGCCCGCCACCCAGGAGGCGTGGGAGGCGTCGCTGCCCGCCACGCGCGAGCGCATGCGCCGCTCCGCCGCCGTCGGGTCGGAGTTTGTCGCCGCGATCCCCGCGCCCGACCGGCCCGACTTCGACCTGCGCTGGGGCGCCGAACGCTACCGCGACCTGATGAAGATCGGCCGCGACGACTACGGCATCAAGGTGGCCGTCGAGTTTGTCGGCTTCATGAAGGGCGTTTACCGCTTCGGCCAGGCCAGCGCCATCGCGCTGGACGCGGACGACCCGGCGGCCTGCATCATCATGGACACGTTTCACCTGTTCCGGGGCGGCTCGGGATTCAGCGGCGTGAAGAAGGTCCGGGGCGACCTCTTCGCCCATTTCCACTGGAACGATGTGCCGGGCGACGTGCCCCGGGAACAGCAGGGCGACGAGCACCGCCTGTATCCCGGCGACGGCATCCTGCCGCTGGGCCAGGCGCTGAGGGACCTCAAGGAAATCGGCTTCACGCGCGCCCTCTCCCTGGAAATTTTCAAGCGCGACTACTGGGAGATGGACCCGAAAGTGGTGGCCGCAAAGGGCCTGGAGAAAATGCGCGCCTGCATCCAGGCGGCCGGGGTCTAAACCCCTCTTCGCGGCGGAGGAGACCGCGCCATGCAAAAACGGCACCTGCTCGTGGTCGAGGACGACGAGGACATCCTCGAGCTCGTCGCGTACAACCTTGCCAAGGCGGGCTACCGCGTGACCAAGGCCGCCACGGGCCGCGAGGCCCTCGCCCGCGTCGCGGAGGAGCCGCCGGACCTGGTGGTCCTCGACCTGATGCTCCCCGAGACCGACGGCACCGAGGTGTGCCGGAGGCTCAAGGGGGACGCGAACACCTCCGCCATCCCCGTGGTCATGCTGACGGCCAAGGGTGAGGAGTCGGACATCGTGGCCGGGCTGGAACTAGGCGCCGACGACTACATCACCAAGCCCTTCAGCCCCCAGGTGCTGCTTGCCCGCATCCGTGCCGTCCTCCGCCGCAAGGAGAAGGGCGACGCCGACGCCGACGCGGTGATCCGGGTCCACAACCTCGTGATCCACCCCGGACGGCGCGAGGTGAGCGTGGACGGGCAGCCGGTGGACCTGACCTACACCGAGTTCTCGGTGCTCCATGTGCTCGCGCGGCGGCCCGGATGGGTCTTCACGCGCTACCAGATCGTGGACGCCGTGCGCGGCGGGGACTACGACGTGACGGACCGCTCGGTGGACGTGCAGATCGCCGGGCTCCGCAAGAAGCTCGGCGACGCGGGGGACCACATCCAGACGGTGCGCGGCGTCGGCTACCGGATCAGGGAATAGGGGCGTGCGCCGCGGGTCCACCATAGGCCGCTTCATCTTCTCCGCCTTCCTCGTGGTGCTGCTCTCCGCCCTGGCCGCCATGACCGTGCTCACCTCCAAAACCGTCGAGTACCTCTACGTCCGCCACATCCAGCGCAGCCTCGCCGCCCAGGCCGGCCTCGCGCGCCTGCTGCTGCCCGGCCCCGGCGCCGACCCGGCCGACGCCGCCCGCCTCTGCGAACGGGTCCGCGCCGAGACCGGCGCCCGCGCCACCCTCGTGCTGCCCTCGGGCGAGGTGGTCGCCGACACCGACCGCCCGGCGGACGATCTGGACAGCCACGCGGACCGGCCCGAGATCCGGGACGCCCTGGCGGGGGGCGCGGGCGTGGCCCGCCGCTGGAGCGCCAGCCTCGGCCGCGAGATGATCTACGCCGCCGTCGCCGTGCCGCCCGCCCCCGCCCTGCCCGCCGCCGTCCTCCGCCTTTCCGTGCCCGCCGTGGAAATGCACGGGGAGCTGGGCCGCCTCCGCTTCTACATCCTCGCCGTCGGCTTCTCCACCGCCCTCCTCGCCGTCCTCGCCAGCGCCCTCGTGGCCCGCCGCATCAGCGGGCCGCTCAACGCCGTCAAGGCCGGCATGCGCCGCTACGCCCAGGGCGACTTCAGCCGCCCCGTGCGCGTGTCGCGCCCCGAGGAGATCGCCTCCCTCTGCGAGGCCATGAACGCCATGGCCGCCCGCCTCGACGACCGCATCCGCACCGTCGTCAAGGAGCGCAACCAGCAGGAGGCCATCCTCTCCAGCATGGTCGAGGGCGTCATCGCCGTGGACACCGAGGGCCGCGTTGTCAGCCACAACGAGGCCGCCATCCGCCTCACCGGCATCCCCCTCACCACGGGGCCCGACGCCCACCTCGGCCGCATCGCCCCCGGCAGCCCCCTGAGCCAGTTCGTCGCCCAGATCCTCGGCAGCGCCGCCCCCCGCGAAAGCGAGTTCGGCAGCCTCAGCCAGGGCGGCCGCATCCTCCAGGTCCACGGAAGCGTCCTCCGCGACGCCGCCGGAAACCGCCTCGGCGCCGTCGTCGTCCTCAACGACGTCACGCGCCTGCGCCGCCTTGAGCAGGTCCGCCGCGACTTCGTGGCCAACGTCTCCCATGAGCTGCGCACCCCCATCACCTCCATCAAGGGATTCGTGGAGACCCTCCTCGACGGCGCCCTCAACGACCCGGAGGAGGCCCGCCGCTTCCTCGAAATTGTCGCCAAACAGTCCGACCGCCTCAACGCCATCCTCAACGACCTGCTCACCCTCTCCCGCATCGAGGGCGGCGAGGAGAGGGCCGCCATCGAGATGGAGACCGTCACCCTGCGCGACGTCCTGGAGAACGCCGTCCAACTGTGCGCCAAGAAGGCCGCGGCCAGGGAGGTCGCCGTGGAGCTTGACTGCGACCCCGTCCTCCGCGCCCGCGTCAACGCATCCCTCCTGGAGCAGGCCGTCGCCAACCTCGTGGACAACGCCGTGAAGTTCAGCCCCGCAGGCGGACGCGTCACGGTGCGCGGCGAGGCCGGCGAGGAGGTCATCATCCGCGTCGAGGACCAGGGCTGCGGCATCGCCCCGGAGCACCTGCCCCGCCTCTTTGAGCGCTTCTACCGCGTGGACAAGGCCCGCAGCCGCAGCCTCGGGGGCACCGGCCTCGGCCTCGCCATCGCCAGCCACGTGGTCACCGCCCACGGCGGCCGGGTCGGCGTCACCAGCACCCCCGGCGCGGGCAGCGTCTTTTCCCTCTATCTGCCCCCCCTGTCCGAGCCGGCCCCGCCGGAAAATGGTTGACGCCCCCCCGCGTCCGTGCTATCATTAGACCAGCGAACGCCAAGGTGGGAACCCACGGAGACTGCCGCCATGAGAAATTCCAGAAAATCAGGATTCACCCTGATCGAACTGCTGACGGTCATCGCCATCATCGCCATCCTGGCGGCCTTCACGATGACCGTGGGACCCCGCCTGATCGAGCGCGCGAAGATCCGCCGGATGGACTCGGCCCTGCGCCAGGTCTCCATCGCCCTGACGGCCTATTTCGCCGACAACCAGAGCTACCCGCCGGCCTACGGCTATGTCAGCATCGCGAACAAGGACGTGCCGATGCCGCCCGCCGACCCGGCGCTCGAGGAGAAGTACTACCACCTGCGCCCGTACATGCTGCTGATGAAGTACCACGGGAACGAGGAGATGTACGACGAGTTCTCGGAGTCCTACGACACGGACCGCGACGGCGCGCTCAGCCCGCTGGAGTTCCTGCCCCGGGGACGCAAGCTGCCCACGAACACCTGGGAGTTCGACGCCGGACTGCCGCGCTACATGGGGGTGAACGACCC
>JAKPUV010000091.1 GCA_029554925.1 Candidatus Hydrogenedentota bacterium
GCGATGGTGGAGGAGGTCACGAGGAAGGGCTCGATGCCCATGTTGATCAGGCGCGTCACGGCGCCGGCGCTGTCGTTCGTGTGCAGCGTGGCGAAGACGAGGTGGCCCGTCAGCGACGCCTGCACCGCCATCTCGGCGGTCTCCATGTCGCGGATCTCGCCCACGAGGATGATGTCGGGGTCCTGGCGCAGGATGCTGCGCAGGCCGGCCGCGAAGGTGAGCCCGATCTTCGGGCGCACCTGGATCTGGCCGATCCCCGCGATCAGGTACTCGATGGGGTCCTCCACCGTGATGATGTTCTTGTCCGGCGAGTTCACCCGCTGGAGCGCCGCGTACAGGGTGGTGGACTTGCCCGAGCCCGTCGGGCCCGTCACCAGGATGATGCCGTGGGAGCTCAGGATCAGCTTGTCCATGAGCTGGTGGTCCCGCTTGTCCATCCCGAGCTGCTCCAGGCTGAACAGGAAGTTCCCCTTCTCCAGGATGCGCATCACCACCCGCTCGCCGTGGGCGATCGGGATGATGGACACGCGGATGTCGATCTCCTTGCCGCTCAGGCGGATCTTGATGCGCCCGTCCTGCGGCAGCCGGTGCTCCGCGATGTTAAGGTTGGCCATGATCTTCACGCGGGAGACCACCGCCGCCTGCTGCGTGCGCGGGATGGTGAATTTCTCGTAGAGCACGCCGTCAATGCGGTAGCGCACGCGCACCGAGTGCTCGAAGGGCTCCATGTGGATGTCCGACGCGCGCTCGCGCACGGCCCCCGAGATGATCAGGTTGATCAGCTTGATGATGGGGGCCTCGTTCGCCAGGTCCAGCAGGTCGCGCTCCGACTCGGCGCCGTCCAGCGTGTGGACCTTGCCCTCGCCCTCCTCCAGGGCCAGGTCGTCGATCAGCTCGCCCGCGTTCTCGCTCTGCTGCTCGAAGTACAGGTCGATGATGTACTGGATGTCCGCCTTGCGGCAGAGCACCGGGGTCACCGGGGAGTCGAGCAGCAGCCGCAGGTCGTCCAGCGGGTGCAGGCTGATGGGGTCGTTCACCGCCACCAGGCAAGAGGCCCCGTTCTGCCGGTAGGGCACCATGTGGTACTCGCGGATGAAGGAGACGGGCACCTTGGTGGTCAGGGAGGAGTCGATCTTGTTGCGCAGGTCGAGCTCGACGGACATGCCGAACTGCTCGCCGAGCGCCTCCAGCAGGGCGTCCTCCTCGATGTAGCCCAGGTCGAGCAGCAGCTCGGCCAGGCGCTTGGGCCGGATCTTCTGGAGCTCCAGCGCCTCGTCCACCTGCTCCTGGTGGACGGCGCCCCGCGCCACCAGAATCTCGCCCAGTCTCAGGCTTCGGAGGGGTTCCATCGCTTACCTCGGGATGTCGCCGCGCTTGAAGGGGTCGCTGGCCGCCCGGCCGGTGAGCTCCTCGGAGCGGTTCAGGGTGGGGCGGTAGTTGTCCCGCAGGTCCTTCTTCCGGCTGATCTTCTTGAAGAAGCCGCCCTCGAACAGCTCCTGCACGTTCGCGTCGTAGTAGTCTTTCACCTTCTGCGCTGTCAGCCGGTCGAGGTCCATGCCCTCCTTAACGATGTGGGGCGTCAAAAGGACGACCATGTTGCGCTTTTCCCGGCGGTCCGCCTTGGAGGAGAACAGCCACCCCACCACGGGGATGTCGCCCAGGATCGGCGGCTGGGTCCGGTCGCGCTTCGAGTTGTCCCGGATGAGCCCCGCGATCACCGCCGTGGACCCGTCCTTCACCAGCGACTTGTTGGTCACCACCGACTTGTTTGTCGTCGGGCCCACGATGTCCACCGTGCCGATCTGCTTCGCGTCCGTGTCCGAGATCTCGATCTCCGTCTGCACGAGCACGTTGTCGCCCTCGGAGATCTGCGGGGTGACCTTGAGCTTGATGCCGACCTCCTGGCGCTCCACGCGGGTGTACCCGCCGTACATGCCGACGTCGGCCGACCCGTCCGTGCGCCGCGAGCTGCTGGTGCTGGTGATGAAGGGCACCTCCTGGCCGACCGTGATCGCCGCCTCCTCGTTGTCCAGCGTCACCAGGCTCGGCTGCGAGAGCACCTCCACGTCGGAGATCTTCTCGATGGCCTGGAGCAGCAGGGGCACGAAGGGGATCCGCACCCGCTGCCCGTTGTAGTTGACGATCACGTCGTCGTAGATGCCCGTGGTCAGCCCGCCCTCGGTGCCCAGGCCGTACAGCGCGCTCGCCAGCGCCATCTTCCGCCCGCCCACGATCTCCGTCGCCGTCGCCGCCGCCTTGTTCAGCTCGTCCAGCTGCGCCGTGTTCGTCAGGCCGAAGCCGTCGTTCCCCGTCACCGACGCCGCGTCCACCGTCACGCCGAAGTCGTTGCTGATGGTCACGTCCATCACCACCGCGTCCACGCAGACCTGGCGCTGGGGCACGTCGAGCCGCGCGATGAACGCCTCCAGGATCTTGTAGTCCTGCGGCGCCGCCACGATCAGCAGCGAGTTCGTCTGGTCGTACCGCGTGATCTGCACCTTCTGCTCGAAGGGCTGCACGTCGCCCGCCGCGCCCCCGCCGCCGCCCGAGGACATGGCCGGGGCCGCGGGCGCGGGCGCCCCGCCCGCCGCGCCGCTCCCCGACGTGCGCGAGGTGGAGGTCTTGCGCGGCGACGAGCCGACCAGCGGCTGCAGCGCCTGCTCCACCGCCTCGGCGTCCGCGTTCAGCAGCTGGTAGATGTGCAGGTTGTTCGCCTCGTAGGGCGTCGGCGTGTCGAGGCGCTTCACCAGGTCGCGCACCTTGGCCATCATCCCGTCGGAGGCCACCACGATCAGCGTGTTCAGCCGCTCGTCGGGCACCATGCGCAGCGTTTCCGCGTTGGAGCCGATGACCTGCGACGTGGAGCCGGGGGCCGTCCCCGGGCGCGCCACGCGCACCGGCCGCACCGGCGTCGGCGCCATCGGCTGGGGCACGCCGGGTCGCGCGGAGGAGGTGCCGCCCTCGTCGAGGAGCACCTGGTTCAGCTGGTTCATCAGCACCTCGGCCCGGGTGTACTCCAGGGTGAAGAGCTCCATCTTGGTCTCGAGCCCCGGCACGTCCACCTCCTTGAGGAAGGCCATCATCCGGCGGATGCCCTCCGCCGTGTCGGTGATGATCAGCGTGTTCGTCGGGGCGTAGGTGTCCACGGCCGCGTTGCGCGTGCCGAGAATCTTCAGCACCTGCTGGATCTCCGCGCCGTCCGAGTACTTCAGCGTGACCACGTGCGTCGAGAAGGCGTCAAACCCCTCCGGAAGCTTCTCGCCCTCCTCCAGGAAGAGCGGCGTCTTCCCCGACGTCGGCGCGTCCTGCGTGGGCACGATCTTGACCAGGTGGCCGTCGAGGCTCTCCACCAGCGAGAAGCCCCGCGAGTTCAGGATGGACTCCAGCACGTCGTAGGCCATCTCCGGCGGGATCTTGTCATGGGTGATCAGCGTCACCGTGGTCGCCCCGATGTTGGGGTCCACGTCGAAGTTCCGGCCCGTCAGCTTGGCGATCGTCTCGATCACCTCGGCCAGCGCCGCGTCCCGGAAGTCGAAGTTCACCGGCTCCGCCACCGCCTCCCCCGTCTTTTCCTCGTTGGGCGTGGAGGCGCGCTCGGCCGCGGGCCCCGTAGTGGGGGCCTCGCCCGGCGCCACGGCCGCCGGCGGGCGCAGGTTGGAGAACCGCGAGGACGCCCGCGACGGCGGCATCGCGCCGGGGCGCGACATGGACCGCGGCGCGGGCGCGCCCACGCGCGGCTGCGGCATCTCGGGCATGGGGCGCAGGCGCGACGCCGGGTCGGCGGGCGCCGCGGGGGGCAGCTCGTCGGCCACCGCCGGCGGCGGGGGCGCGGGCATCTCCTCGACCGCCGGGGGCGCCTCCTCCACGGGGGCGACGGGCATCTCCTGCCCAGGCGGGGGGGGCATCTCCTCCCCGGCGGGCAGGGCTTCGACCACCTCGGGGACTTCCTCGTCCTGGGCCGCGGCAAAGGGCGCCGCCGACAGCGCCAGCGCCGCCGCCAGCACCCCCGCGGCCAGCCACCCTCCGATTCCGCCGAAATGTGCTTTTCTCATCATGCCTCGCTGTCGCCCGGAACGGCGCCCCGCCGGGCGGGTTGCCTATTCGAGCCGGTAGGTGATCACCTTCGGTTTGCCGTCGCGCAGAATGCCGATCCGCAGGGAGGTGGCCGTCTGGTACTTCTGCACCATCTCCATGATCTTGTCCTCGCTGTCCAGCTTCTCGTTGTTCACCGTCTGCAGGATGTCATTCTCCTGCACCCCGAGCCGCTGCGCGAGGGGAAACTCGCCGATCCCCGCCGCCGTGATGCCCAGCACGTTCCCGTTCTCGTCCGTCGCCAGCTCCGGGCGGATGTTCACCAGGGACGCGTAGTTCTCCGCCACCTCCGCGATCATCTCGTCCCGCTTCAGCGTGATCCGCTCCGACGGCTCCGCCACCGCCTCCGGCGCGGGGGCCGCCGCCGCGCGGGGCGCCGGCGCGCCCGTCCCGGACCCCTCCTCCTCCTCGTCCATCCGCAGCCGCTCCCGCTGCGGCGGCGTCGTGCGCCGGTTCAGCAGGATCACCTCCCGCGGAAACACCTCGTCCAGCGCCACCGAGTCCGCCACCTCCTCCCCGACAAAGTAGCTCTTGCCGGGGTCGTTCCCCTCCTTCTCGCCGATGAACGCCACCGCAAACGGGCTCTTCGGGGAAAGGGCCACCGTGCCGATGAGCCGAAGGCTCAGCGTCGTCTCCGAGATGTCGTCCGCCGGCGCCACCTCCTCCACCACCGGCGCCTCCTCGGGAACCGCCCCCGGATCCCACCGGCCCGCCTCCCCGAAAAGCCCCCCTGTCACCACGCCGTCATACAGCGCCCGGTCGGAAACCAGCGCCAGCGGGGCCACCGCCGCCGCGCCCGCCTCCGCCGGCGGCAGAAGCGATTCGACCGGCGGCTGGGGACGGCTCATCTCACGGGCCACCAGGGCGGCGACCCCGAGAAAAAGGGCCGTCAGCAGCAGGTCCACGCAGATGAATATCTGCCTGATGCGCAGTCCTCGAACCATGCATTCCTCGGCGGCACGCCGCGCTCGGCGGCACGCCTTTCGTACGCTTCACACTCCCCGCACACGGCACACTGCGGAACCCGCGGCACCCCGGGGCGGCGCACACCACCCCCCGGGTCCGGAGGGTTTAACGCCGCCGGGGACGTAAATGGTTGACAATTCTTCGGATGTCCACGACACCACAAGATATAGTGTATGCCATTCCCGCTTCGAAGCGCAATCGCGCCGGACGAAAAACCGGCACCCCCGGCCAGCCCCCTCCCGGGCGCGCCGGTGTTGCGCGGATGCCGGGCGGGTGCATAGAATGCGGGGACACGGGCGCGCGGG
>JAKPUV010000125.1 GCA_029554925.1 Candidatus Hydrogenedentota bacterium
GGCTTCTTCTACATCCTCGACCGCAAGAAGGACCTGATCATCCGCGGGGGCATGAACATCTACCCGCGCGAGATTGAGGAGGTGCTGTATCAGCATCCGGCGGTGCGCGAGGCCTCCGTGGTGGGCATCCCCGACCGGATCCGGGGCGAGGAGGTCAAGGTGTACGTCTCCGTCAAGGACGGGGAAGCGCTCACGCCGGAGGATATCCGGGCGTTTCTGGAGGCGCGCGTCGCCCGCTACAAGTGGCCGAAGGAGGTCGAGGTGCTGGAGGACCTGCCCAAGGGCCCCACGGGCAAGATTCTCAAGCGCGAGCTGAAGCTCCGCGTCGCCGACCAAGCCTGAAACCGCCGAAAAGGAAACGCGGGGCGCCGGAACCGTTCCGGCGCCCCGCGGCCTGTTTTCACACGGGGATCAGACGGCGCTGGTCACCCACTCCGCGATGCCCTTCATGTCGCCGGGCACGCTCACGCGCAGTTCGTTCCACGGGCCCTTGCCGCCCAGCGTCACCTCGGCGACGACTTCCGACAGGTCCACCGTGGCGGGCAGCGGCAGCGAGGCCACCGCGTCGGCGGAAAGCTTCCCGCCGTTCACGGCGATGAAGCCGTTGTTGCCCCGGTCCAGGGTCTTCTGGGAAACCGGCGTCGCCGTGGACCCCGCGTCCAGCTTCTCCAGGGAGGCCTTCAGGGCGTCCATGTTCGTGGTCGCGATGACCGAGGCGCCCTTGGTCGCCAGGAAGAGGCTCAGGCCCTCGTAGACGTTCTCAAACGCGTAGATGTCCGCGCCGTTGATCTGCTCCTTCGGGCCGTCCTTCGCGCCCGCCATGCCCATCAGCATCTTGATGCTCTCCGGCTTGGCGACGTCCATGGCGAGCATCCCGTCGGGCATGCCGTTGTTCACACCCGTCAGCGCCAGGCCGACCTCCTTGCCGATCATGCCGGAGATGAGGGTGATGTATCCGCCCACCTTGGCCGCCTGGGGGCTTGCCATGATCAGCGGGCGGACCGCCTGCATGAAGGCCGCGTCGTTGCGCAGGTTGAACACCACCGGCGAGCTCTCCGGGAAGAGCGTGTGCATCTTCAGGGAATCCGCCGGCGGCGTCACCGCGCCGGACGGCGCGGCCATCGCAAGACGCACATAGGACTCGCCCTCGGCCTCGCCCGCCGCCAGGACCACCTCGCCCATGATGCCCTTGAGGTAGTCGTACACCGCGGCCAGCGGCTGGCCGTTCGACGCGGTGGCCGGGAAGACGCCCGCGTCCTGCAGCCGCGTGATGGAGGTGACCAGCGCGACCTCGGCGCCCGTCTCATAGGGGGACTGGTAGGGGGCCGCCGCGCGCGCGGCCATGCCCTTGATCATGTCCTTGGTGGACCCCAGGAGCACCTTGTCCGCGAGAACGGCGAACCCCAGGCTCTGG
>JAKPUV010000139.1 GCA_029554925.1 Candidatus Hydrogenedentota bacterium
GACCTCCTCACCGGCGCCACCGCCGAAACCACCACCGAGATCGGCCAGGCCCCCACACCATAACGGCCAAGGGCCGCAGCCCCTGGGATCGCCAGGCTCCAGCTTGGCATCTTTGCCTCGTTCCCAAGTTGCCTCGTTCCCAAGTTTTACTTGGGAATGCGCTTGTCTGCGAAGCTCTGCTTCGCGCTTGCTGCGGCGCGAGGCTTGAACCGGGGAAGCGGGCGAGAATGCAAAGCGCAACTTTGCCGACAGGGACATTCCCAAGTGCAACTTGGGAACGAGGGGAGCGCGGAGAGCGCGGGGACCGCAAAGGACGCTGAGCCGCGTTTACTCCGCGGCGGCGTTTCTGCGGACGAGTTTGGCGCGGCCGTTGAGGATGTCTTCGACGAGGCTGGACACGGCGTCGGTGAAGGTGAAGTCGCAGGGCTGGGGCGGGCGGGCGGCGGCGGTGTCTTTGAGCATCCTGGCGAACAGGGACTGCCATTCGCGCTCGGGCATGACGACGGTGAGCTCCTTGTCCTGCGGGAGGTCTTCCGGATTAAGGGGGCCTTCGGGTCCGGAGAACTCGGTGAGCCCGCGCTTCTGCGCCAGCAGCAGCTCGCGGTAGCGGCGGAGGTCGGCCCCGGTGAGGGTCGTCCGCACAATCTTTTCGCCGCGCTGGCCGCCCGTCAGGAAGACGGCGTTCACATCCACGGGCCCGGCGGGCAGGGTGTTGCGGAGGATCTGCTTGGCGTGGCAGCAGCCGACGTCGGCGCCGGCGCGGCGGCAGAGCCCCCGTGCGGCGACGGCGGCCATTTCGCGCCCCGCGAGGGGGGCGGGGTTCTCACCGAGGGGCCGGCGCGCCTCGGGGGCGACTTCGGCGTCGCGGGCGCGCACGAAGGCGAGCAGCTCCGGGTCGCAGGGGGCGGTGTCGTGGAGGACCTCGACGACCTCCCCGCGCACCAGGGACACCGCGCCGGAATCGGTGTCCACGGACAGCTCGACACGGCCGAGGAACGCGGCGTTGCCGCCGGCCTGCACGACGGCGGCGCCGGACGGGGCGATGACGGGCTCGCGGAGCAGCTCGTGCGTGTGGCCGCCGACGAAGAGGTTGACCTCCGGCGCGGCTTCGGCGAGTTCCAGGCAGCTGTTCTTGCCGAGATGCGCCAGCACGATGAGGAGGTCCGTCTCCGGGGCGAGGCGCTTCGCCTCCGCCGCCACGAGCGCGGCCGTCTCCTTCAGGCTGCGCGTGTCGGCGTCGTCCGTGTCCGTGATGGCGCCGATGACGCCGACCCGGATGCCGTTCACCGTCTTGACGGCGGACGGGGCGAGGACCGTGCCGCCGTCTTTGGAAAAGGCGTTGCAGCACACGGGGACGGCGCCCTCCAGCAGAGAATAGCACTCCTTCAGGTGCGCCTCGCCGTAGGTGAAATCGTGGTTGCCCGGCGTGACCATGTCATACCGCATCCGCGCGGCGAGCTCATAGGTGAGGCGGCTTTTCGTGCGGTGGGCGGCCATGTCGCCCTTCTCCATCAGGTCGCCGCCGTCCAGCAGGAGGATGTCGTCCCGCTTCGCGCGCTCGGCGGCCACCAGCCCTGCCAGAGGACACAGCCCCTCGCGGCCGTTGTATCCGGGGGCCACATGGTCGTGGACGTCGTTGGTGTGGAGCACCAGCAGGGAGCGGGTTTCGGCCCCCGCCGTGAAGGCGAACAGGGCCAGCGCCAGCGCCAGCACCCGGGAAACGGAACAAACACGCGCGAACGCCATGGCACAGACTCCTTTCAGGACGGCCGCCCGTTCCGGCCTTTATACAACAGAGCGCCGGAGGCGCGCCACCCCGGCGGCGAGGGGTTTTCTGGCGGGCCGCGGTGCGGGTGGGGTATCCTGTTGCCAAGGAGACCGTGCCATGAACGCGCAGGTTCATCTGGACCCGGAATTTCTGGGGGACTTCTGCCGCCGGTGGCGGATCAGGGAGCTGTCCCTGTTTGGCAGCGCCCTCCGGGACGATTTCCGTCCCGACAGCGACCTCGATTTCCTCGTGAGTTTCGAGCCGGGGGCCAAATGGGATCTTTTCGACATTGTGGCCATGAAGGAGGAACTGGAGGCTCGGCACGGCCGCCCCGTTGATCTCGTCGAAAAGGAGGCTCTCCGGAATCCCTGGAGAAAACATGAGATACTGCGGACCCGCGAGGTGATTTATGCCGCCTGATCCCCGGGACACGGCGCGCATGTGGGACATGCTGGACGCGGCGCGGACGGCGAGCCGGTTCATTTGCGGCAAGACACTGGACGACTTCCTGTCGGACCGGATGCTCAGAGCCGCCGTGGAAAGAAACCTCGAAATTGTGGGTGAAGCCGCCCGCCATGTCTCCGAAGCGGAGAGGGCTGCCCATCCGGACATTCCCTGGGGCGCGGTTATCGGCATGCGGAACATCATTGCCCACGAGTACGGCGAGATACTGCATGAGAAGGTCTGGCTGGTCTGCACGGACCGGCTGCCGTCACTCATTGACCAGCTCGTGGGGGCCGGCGCCGAGAGCGCATCGCCAAAGGACAGGACGAAGACGGACTAACGCCCTGTTCGCCAGGAAGCGGGAGTCGGGCCGCGCGCTTCCCCGTGCGCGGGGGCGGGGGGGTGGTGTACAATACGCGGGATTTTCCGCACTTTTATTGAGGAACCCTTGCCATGCTTTGCAAACGCGTCATTCCCTGCCTTGACGTCGCGGACGGCCGCGTCGTCAAGGGGGTCCAGTTTCTCGGCCTGCGCGACGCCGGGGACCCGGTGGAGATTGCCCGCCGCTACGACGAGGAGAAGGCGGACGAGATCGTCTTCCTGGACATCCGCGCCTCGACGGACAACCGGGAGACCATGCTCGACGTGGTCCGCCGCACGGCGGAGCAGGTGTTCATGCCCCTGTGCGTGGGCGGCGGCATCCGCACGATTGACGACATCCGCCGCATGCTGAACGCCGGGGCGGACAAGGTCTCCATCAACACGCCGGCCATCGAAAACCCGGATTTCATTGACCGGGCCGCGTCCCGCTTCGGCGCGCAGTGCATCGTGGTGGCGATTGACGCGAAGAAGCGCAGTCCGGAGGAGGGCGGCGGCTACTATGTGAAGAGCCACGGCGGGCGCGACGGCGGCCGGGCCACGCAGCTGGAGCCGGTGGCCTGGGCGAGGGAGGCCGAGCGGCGCGGCGCGGGCGAGATCCTGCTGACCTGCATGGACTGCGACGGCACGAAGGACGGCTACGACATCGCCCTGACGCGCGAGATCGCCGACAGCGTGGGCATCCCCGTGATCGCCAGCGGCGGCGCGGGGAATCTGGACCACCTGCGCGCGGCGCTGCAGGAGCGGGGGGCGGACGCCGCCCTGGCCGCCTCGATTTTCCACTTCCAGGAATACACAATCCGGGAGGCGAAGGAATATCTTGCACGGCACGGCGTGTCTGTGCGATTGTAATCAGCGCGCGGCCGGGGACCCGGCCGCCAACGGAGACGGGAAAAGATGTTCCATCACGAGCAGCGCGTCCGCCGATGGTGCGGCCCCAGGATCTGACCCCCCCAGTCTGTCTCCGTCAATTGCGTTGCTTGCACCCCCCGCGCCCCGGAGCGGCCCCGCCGCCGGCGCGGACACCCCGTAAAGGAACATCGCCATGACCTACCCCGACCTCGAAACCTTCCGCAGCCTGGCCCGGCCCAACGCCGTGATCCCGGTCTGCCGCGAGATTCTTGCGGACCTTGAAACCCCCGTCACCGCCTACCTCAAGCTCTCGCGCGGGCAGGACTTCTCCTTCCTCCTCGAGAGCGTGGAGAAGGCCGACACCATCGGCCAGTACTCCTTCCTCGGCGCGCGCCCGTCCATCGTGTTCCGGTCCAAGGGCCGCGAGGGCGTCATCGTGCGCGACGGCAAAGAGGAGCGCTTCACGTCCGACAACCCGCTCAACGAGCTGCGCGCCCTGCTGAAACAGTACGAGCCCGTGGCCGTGCCTGGGCTGCCCGCGTTCCACGGGGGCGCGGTCGGCTACATCGGCTACGACCAGGTGCGCTTCTTCGAGCGGCTGCCCGACGCCAACCCCGACCCGCTCAACCTGCCCGACCTCTACTTCATGATCACGGACACCATCGTGATCTTCAACCATGTGAAGAACAAGATCCAGATCGTGTCCAACGCCCATGTGGACGGCCCGGCGGACGCGGTGTACAACGAGGCCCTGCGCAAGATCCACGAGATCGAGCAGCGCCTGCGCGGGCCGCTGGTGGTGAGCACCGAGCGCCTGCACAACGCCGTCGGCGACGTGCCGGTGGAGTCCAACTTCACCCGCGAGGCCTTCTGCGAGGCCGTCAAGAAGGCGAAGGAGTACATCTGCGCGGGCGACATCTTCCAGGTCGTCCTCTCGCAGCGCTTCCGCCGCCCCGTCGGCGCGAGCCCCGTCAACCTCTACCGCGCCCTGCGCTGCATCAACCCGTCCCCCTACATGCTGCTCCTCCAGTTCCCGGACTTCGCCCTGGTGGGGTCGAGTCCCGAGGTGATGACCCGGGCGACGGGGGGCACCGCCATGGTGCGGCCCATCGCGGGCACGCGCCGGCGCGGCGCCACGCCGGAGGAGGACCTCGCCCTGGAGCGCGAGCTCATGGCCGACGAGAAGGAGCGGGCCGAGCACATCATGCTGGTGGACCTCGGGCGCAACGACATCGGCCGCATCAGCGACCCGGGCACCGTGGCGCCGGTCGAGGGGCGGCTCATGGTCGTCGAGCGGTACTCCCACGTCATGCACATCGTCAGCGAGGTGGCCGGGAAACTCCGCGCCGACTGCGACGCCTTCGACGCCCTGGCGCACACCTTCCCCATGGGCACCGTGAGCGGCGCGCCGAAGATCCGGGCCATGGAGATCATCGACGAGCTCGAGCCCGAGCGGCGCGGGCCCTACGCGGGCGGCTGCGGCTACATCAGCTACGACGGCCAGATGGACACCTGCATCCTCATCCGCACCATGGTCGTCAAGGACGGCGCGGCCTACCTCCAGGCGGGCGCGGGCGTCGTCTACGACAGCGACCCGGACCGGGAGTACGAGGAGACGGTGAACAAGGCGATGGCGCTGTTCAAGGCCGTGGACTTCGCCGAGAAAGGGCTCGAGTCATGATCATCATCGTGGACAACTACGACAGCTTCACCTACAACCTCGTGCAGTACTTCGGCGAGCTGGACAACGACGTGCGGGTGTTCCGCAACGACGCCATTGACGTCGCGGGCATAGACGCCCAGCGGCCCGACGGCATCGTCGTGTCGCCCGGGCCGTGCACGCCCTACGAGGCGGGCATCTCCATGGACGTCATCCGCGAGCTGGGCCCCCGCTACCCCACCCTCGGGGTGTGCCTCGGCCACCAGAGCATCGGCGCCGTCTTCGGCGGCGACGTGGTCCGCGCGGGCGTCATCATGCACGGCAAGGTCAGCACGATCCGCCACAACGGCAACCCCTTCTTCGCCGGCGTGGACAACCCCTTCACCGCCACGCGCTACCACTCGCTGGTCATCAAGCGCGAGACCTGCCCCGCCTGCCTCGACATCACCGCCGAGACCGAGGACGGGGTCATCATGGCCGTGGCGCACCGGGAGTATCCCATCTGGGGCGTGCAGTACCACCCGGAGAGCATCCTCACCCCCTGCGGCAAGACCATGATCCGCAATTTCATGGGCTTCACGCGGAAATAGGGCGCCCAGCTCAGGAGCGGCGCAGGGTCAGGATCAGGTCGGGGGAGCGCCCCGTGTCAAAGGGTGCGCCGTCGAAACCGCCGTGGCACGCCTCCACCGCCAGCCCGGCGGCGCGGGCGGCCCCCTCCAGAAAGCCGCGGGACCAGTGCCGCAGCACGGCCTCCTCGCGGAGGGTCTCCGTCTTCCCGCCCCGGACGGCGGTGTAGACGATTTCCAGGCGGGTGCGGCCGTCCTCCGGGGTGAATCGCTTGTCGGCGCGCACGGGCACGCCGTCCACCACGGCCTCCGCCGTGCGCGCGCGGGGCTGCGCGGCGGCGGGCAGGGCGTAGTTGAGCACCTGCGCGACGATCCGCCCCTCCGGCGAAAGGACGGCACCGGCGTTCCGGAAAAACGTCGCCACGTCCGCCTCCTCCGGCAGGAGGGAGAGGGAGTTTCCGAGGCAGAGGATCAGGTCCCACGGCCCCGCCGGGGGAAGGCGCATGTCGCCCTCCCCGTAGACGACGTCGGGGTGCGCGCGGCGCGCGCGGGCCACGGCGACCATGCCCGGGCTGAGGTCCGTGGCCCGGACGGACGCGCCGCGCTCCGCGAGCCACAGGGCGTGGAGCCCCGTGCCGCAGGCGGTGTCCAGCACGCGGCGGCCCCCAGCGCGGCCGAGCGTCCCGAGCAGGAAGGGGCCTTCCCGTTCGAGACGCCCGGGGTTCGCGCCGAGGGCGTCATACCATTCCGCGCCGTCCGTGAACGCGCCGTCCACGGCTCAGGCGAGCATCGCCGCGAGGTCGGCCTCGGGCGTGGAGATCGGGGTGAGCCCGAACTGCTCCACGAGGACGTTGACCACGTTCGGCCCGAGGAAGGCCGGGACCGTCGGCCCGATGCGCATGTTCTTGATGCCCAGGTGCAGCAGGGTGAGCAGGATGCACACGGCCTTCTGCTCGTACCACGACAGCACCATGGACAGGGGCAGGTCGTTCACGCCGCACTCGAAGGCGTTCGCCAGGGCCACGGCGATCTGGATCGCCGAGTAGGCGTCGTTGCACTGGCCGACGTCGAGCAGGCGCGGGATGCCGCCGATGTCGCCGAAGTCCAGCTTGTTGAACCGGTACTTGCCGCAGGCCAGCGTGAGGATCACGCAGTCGTCCGGCACCGAGGTCGCCAGCTGGGTGTAGTAGTCGCGGCCCGGCTTCGCGCCGTCGCAGCCGCCGATGAGGAAGAAGTGGCGGAGCTTGCCCGCCTTCACCGCCTCGATGACCTTGTCCGCCACGCCCAGTACGGCGTTGCGGGCGAAGCCCGTCATGGCGTAGGCCGGCTCGGCGTCCTCGGCGAAGCCCGGGGCGGCCAGGGCGGCCTCGATGACCGGCGTGAAGTCGCGGTCGGCGATGTGGGTCACCCCCGGCCACTGGACCAGCCCGCAGGTGAAGATGCGGCCCGCGTAGCTCTGGCGCGGCTTCTGGATGCAGTTGGTGGTCATGAGGATGGCGCCGGGGAAGGCGTCGAACTCGGCGGCCTGGTCCTGCCACGCGCCGCCGTAGTTGCCCACGAGGTGCGGGTACTTCTTCAGTCCGGGGTAGGCCAGGCAGGGCAGCATCTCGCCGTGGGTGTACACGTTGATGCCCTTGCCCGCCGTCTGCTCCAGCAGCGCCTCGAGGTCGCGCAGGTCGTGGCCCGACACGGCGATGCACTTGCCCTTCACGGGGGTCACGCGGATCTTGGTGGGCTCCGGGTGGCCGTAGCGGCCCGTGTTCGCCCCGTCCAGCATGCCCATGACCTGGAGGTTCACCTCGCCCACGCGCATGGCCCAGCCCACCAGCGCGCCGATGTCCGACGGCTGGTCCGCCAGGAAGCTCAGCGTCTCGTGGATGAACCCGTACACGGAGTCGTCCTCGACACCCAGAACCATCGCGTGCTCGGCGTAGGCGGCCATTCCCTTGAGGCCGTACATGACCAGCTCCTGCAGGCCGCCGGCGTCGCTGCCGTAGCGCTGGAGGCGCCCCTCGACGCCCACCTTCTCTCCCAGGCGCACCAGCTCGGCGCGGCCGCCCGCGATCTCCATCACCGCCGGCCCCGACAGGGTCTCCGGCGCCGCGCACACGCCCTCGTAGAGCGCCTTGGCCCGCGCGCGGGCCTCCGCGGCGCGCAGCACGAGGCGGCACAGGTCGTCCGCGTCGAAGTTCACATTGGTCACCGTCGTGAAGAGCGCCTCCATCACGAGGACGTCCAGACCGTGGTCCACCGCGCCCAGCGCCCGCGCGCGGTGCGCATACTGGGAAACCCCCTTCGCGGCCTCGTTCAGCAGGTCCTGGAGCGCCGCCGTCTCGGGGTCCTTACCGCACACGCCGTAGGACGTGCACCCCGTGCCCCTGGAGGTCTGCTCGCACTGGTAACAAAACATGCTCATTTCACTCTCTCCCGCCGCATTGCGGCCGTTGTCAACTCCCGCCGGCCGCCCCATGCGGCCGCGGATGGTCAAAACTCCCGACGCGATAGTATGTCCCCGGACACCCCGATGACAACCTCCTCCACCGGGACGGCGCTGCCCGCGCGCGCCCGCGCCTCCAGCGCCATCCGCAGGATGCCGCCGCAGCAGGGCACCTCCATGCGGGCCACCGTCACGCGCGGGGGGCGCGCGTGGCCGAAGAGGTCCGTCAGCTTCTCGACATAGCCCGACAGCTCGTCCAGTTTGGGGCAGGCGATGGCCAGCGCCTTTCCGGGGAGCAGGTCGGTGTGGAAGGCCCCGCAGGCGAAGGCCGCGCAGTCCGCCGCGAGCAGCAGTTCGGCCCCCTGGTACTGGGGCGCGTGGGGGCTGACCAGGTGCAGCTGCACCGGCCAGTGCCGCAGCGCCGAGGCGGGCGCGGCCCCGGTCGGGGTCGCCGGACGGGGCCCAAAGGTCCGGCTCATGGATCCCGGGCAGCCCCCGCCGTTCCCCCCCGAGGGGCACCCGGACGCCGCATGCGCAAAAGCGGTCGCTCCGGCGCCCGCCGCGGCGGGGGCCTGGGCGGCCACGGCCGCGGCGTGCACCGCTGCCTCGTCAAACGCGTCCGCTTCCCGTTGTTCTATCGTCAGGGCGCCGGTGGGGCATTCCCCGATGCAGGCGCCCAGCCCGTCGCAGAAACTCTCCCTCACCAGCCGCGCCTTGCCGTTCACCAGGGCGAGCGCCCCCTCGGCGCAGCCTGTGATGCAGTTGCCGCAGCCGTTGCACTTGTCCTCGTCTATGCGGATGATGTTCCGGACGGCCATTTCGTGTCTCCTGTGGTTCGGCGTTTCCGCCGTGCATGACCAGAGTATGCCCCCTTTCCCGCCGGAGCGCCTTGACTTGGGTCAAGTGTTCGGAAAATAGGAAACGATATGGACGGAATGGACAAAATGGACGGCATGGACTGGGGAACTGTCTGGCGCAGGGCTCTTGTCCATACAGTCCATGCCGTCCATATCGTCCATTCACGCCGTGGCAGACCGCCGTCCCCGCATTTTCCCTTGCCGGATGCCCGCGCGGTGCGGTACCATTGGGACAGGGGGCCGCATCAGGCGGCCTGTGTTCCGCGATTTCAGGGGTATCATTTCGTGCCAGAGAATTACGACCCGCTCAAGGCGGAGCGCATGCTCGAAGAGCAGGCGCGCAAGGAAAGCCTCAGCTTTCAGTCCCTCATCGAGGAGATGGGCGACCTTCCGGCCACCGAAGTGCGCCGGGAGGAGGGGGGGGGCGCGCCCGGCGCGCCGGACCGCAACCTCGCCACCGGATCCCTGGTGGACGCGGGTTTCCTCGGCATGGACGGCGGCACGATGCCCGGCGATGTGGACCAGCCCGCCGCGCCGCGCCGCAAACCGAACGAGAACGATTTCCGGGTGCTCACGGGCAGCAGCCCGAAACGCACGCCGATCTGGCTGCAGACCCTGCTGACGGGCGGCGCATCGGTGCTGCTGCTTCTGCCGGTGTCCGGAAAGTCCTCCGGATACGTCTATTACCAGCCCTGGTACTCCTACGGCGTCATGTTCCTGGCGGCGGTCACGGTGCTGTGGTCGCTCTACGGGGTCTACCGCGAGGAGGAGAACCGCGACCGCGCCCTTTGCGCCATCGGGCTGGTGCTGGGGCTGGCGGCGGCCGTCGGGGCCTGGCTGGTCAGCTCGCCCACGCCCCTGCCGAGATAACGCCGCCCCGGGGCGGAAGAAGGAAACCCCCATGGACATCACCGCCGCCGACGTCATCGTCTTCTTCACGACCTACAAGTGGTGGTTCTTCGCCCTGCTTCCCTTCGCCATCGTCATCGTCGTCCTCAAGCTCCGCGGGTAGGCGGACGGCCGCTCACGGCGCGGGCGTGTGCCGCAGGAGGAACTCCCGCAGCGGCTCCGTGTACGCCGGCCCGGAGGAGAACTTTCCCCCGCCGTGGCTGCCCGTGATCCGGGCGAAGGCTTTGGGCTCTTTCGCCGCGGCAAACAGCCGCTCCCCGTGCGCGAAGGGGATGGTGTCGTCGTCCGCGCTGTGCAGGACCAGCAGCGGCGCCCGGAAACCAGGCACCTTGTCTAGGTTGCGGAACCGGATGCGCGTCAGCAGCGGATGGGGCAGGAACGGAAGGGTGTCCCGCACCGCCTCGGGCACGGAGGTGAAGGTGCATTCCAGCACCACCGCCGCCGGCTGGACCTCGGCGGCGAGGTCCGAGGTCACCCCGCCGCCCATGGACGCCCCCGCCAGCACCACCCGCTCCGGCGGCACGCCGAGGGTTTCCGTGAGGTGCCGCCACACCGCCCGGATGTCGGCGTAGCACCGCCGCTCCGAGGGTTTCCCCGTGCTGAGGCCGTAGCCGCCGTAGTCGTAGAGCAGCACCGAGAACCCCAGGTCCCGGAAAATCCGCGCGTCGTCCAGATAGTGCGAGATGTTCTTGCCGCTGCCGTGGGAAAAGACCACCGCCCCGCGCGCGTTCTCCAGCGGGATCCACCAGCCGTGCGTGACGCCCCCCGGCACCTCCAGCCGGAACTCCTCAAAGGACCAGTCCAGGTCCGCCGGGGTCTCGAGAATCTCCGCCGTGCGCCCGTTGAACAGGATCGTCTCCTGAAAAAGCCACACGCCCCCGCAGAACGCCAGCGCCAGCGCCAGCACCAGAACCCCCGTCCACTTCGCCGCGCGCCGAATCCACACCGGAAGACACTCCTTTCCCGCCGCCGGCCCGTCCGGCGCGGGGCACATCAAACCACGCCGTTCCGGCCCCGGTCAAGCGGGGCGGACGGCAGCGGGCGGGATTGCCCGCGCACTTTGCCCGGCGCGCCGGGGGGTCAGTCCCTGGAGGTTCTCGGGTCGAGGGCGTCGCGGAGGCCGTCGCCGAGGGCGTTGAGGGCGAAGAGGGTGGCGGAGAAGGCGATGCTGGGGAAGAGGAGGAGCCAGGGGTACTCCTCCATGGTCTCGACGCCCTCCTTGATGAGGAGCCCCCAGGAGCTCATGGGCGGCTGCACGCCGAGGCCGAGGAAGCTGAGGGTGGCCTCGAGGAGCATGACGCGGGGCACGGTCAGGGTGGCGTAGATGATGACGGGCCCGAGGGTGTTGGGCAGGATGTGGCGGACCAGGATGCGGGCGCGGCCGAGGCCGAGGGCGCGGGCGGCCTCGACGAACTCGCGCTCGCGCAGGGAGAGCACCTGCCCGCGCACGATGCGCGCCATGGTGAGCCACTCCACCGCGCCGATGGCCAGGAAGAGAAAGATGAAATTGCGCCCGAAGAAGACCATGAGGATGATGACAAACACGGTGTAGGGAAGGGCGTAGAGGATGTCCACGATCCGCATCATGAGGGCGTCGGCGCGGCCGCCCGCGAAGCCGGACACGCCGCCGTAGAGCACGCCGATCAGCAGGGACACGGCGGTGGCCGACAGCCCGATGAGCAGGGACACGCGGCCGCCCTGGAGCAGCCGCGCGAGGAGGTCGCGGCCGAGGGGGTCGGTGCCGAGCCAGTGCCCGGCGCGGGGGCCGACGGCGCCGAGGGCCGTGTCCTGGGCGTCGTAGGCGTGGGGGGCGGCCCACGGCCCCGCCACCACCCCCGCGCCCACGGCGCACAGCACGAAGAGCGCCGCCACGGCGAGCCGGTTCACCCGGAGCCGCCGCCACGCGTCGCGCCAGAGCGAGGCGCGGCCGGCGGGGACCTCCTCCGGGACGGGGACGGCGGCGGGCGTTTCGGTGTCGCGGGGGGGCGCCGTCATGTCACAGCCCCCGCGCGCGCGGGTCGAGCCAGGCCTGGGCCAGGTCCGCCGCGAGGTTGAGCAGCGCCACGAGCGCCGCGTAGACGAGCACGGTGCCCGTGACCATGGTGTAGTCGCGGTTGAAGGCGGCCTCGACGAACTCGCGGCCCAGCCCCGGCACCTGGAAGATGGTCTCGACGACGAAGGAGCCGGTGAAGAGCCCCGCCATGGCTGGACCGAGAAAGGCGACCACGGGCTGGATGCCGCCGCGCAGGGCGTGGCGCAGGAGGATGCGCGCCTCCGTGAGTCCCTTGGCGCGGGCGGTGCGGATGAAGTCCTGGCTGAGGGTCTCCAGCATGCCGCCGCGGGTCATGCGGGCGATGTAGGCCGCGTACATGGCCCCCAGGGTGACGGCGGGCAGGATCTTGTGGGCGGGCGTGATCCATCCGGCCACGGGCAGCCAGCCCATCCACAGGGAGAAGACCAGCGTGAGCAGCGGCCCCAGCACGAAGCCCGGCAGGCAGATGCCCAGCATGGCGGCGCTCATGACGCCGTGGTCCAGCAGGCTGTTGGGCCGCAGGGCCGCCAGCAGCCCCGCCCCCATGCCGATGGCCAGCGCCACGGCGAGGGCGTAGAGCCCGAGTTCCATGGACACCGGCAGGCGCAGCACCACCCATTCCGTCACCGTGCGCCCCGTTTTCCGGTAGGACGGCCCCAGGTCGCCGCGCGCGGCGTCCCACAGGTAGTCGAGATACTGCCGGTGCAGGGGGCGGTCGAGGCGGTAGAAGGCCTCGATCTGGGCCTGGGCCTTCGGCTCCAGGCGCTTCTCGGAGTCGAAGGGCCCGCCCGGCGCAAGGCGCACGAGGAAGAAGGTGATCGTGACCACGGCCAGCAGGACGGGGATGATCTCCAGGAGCCGCCGCAGGATGAACCCGGTCATTTCTGCGCCCCCCCGGGCTCCAGCCAGAGGTCCTGCCAGCGGAAGAGCCCCAGCATGTTCGGCTGGAACCCCCTCACCTCCGGGGCCATGAGGAAGGTCCAGGTGTAGTAGTAGACCGGGATGACCGGGGCCTCGCCCAGGAGGATTTCCTCGGCCTGCTGGAGCAGCTCCAGGCGGCGCGCGGGGTCCACCTCGGCGTAGGACTCCCGGATCAGGCGGTCGTACTCCGGCGACGACCAGCCGCAGCGGTTGTTCCCGCCGCCCGTCAGGAAGCATTCGAGGAAGTTCACCGGGTCCACCACGTCGCCCACCCACGACGACCGGGCCACGGTGTAGTCCAGGGTGTTCATCGAGCTGAGGTAGACCTTCCAGTCCTGGTTGAGCAGGCGGGCGTCCACGCCCAGATGCTCGCGCCACATGCGCTGCACGGCCTCGGCGATGGTCTTGTGGGCCTCGCTCGTGTTGTAGAGGATGTCCACCGGGGGCATCCCCTCCCCGCCGGGAAAGCCCGCCTCCGCCAGCAGGGCGCGCGCGGCCGCCGGGTCGAAGTCCACCCGCGCGCGGGAGGTGTACCCGGCGGTGTCCGGCGGCACCAGGCTCCCCGCCGGGAGCTCGCCCGACTTCATGACATGGGCGGCGATCTCCCCGCGGTCCAGCGCCAGCGCCAGGGCGCGCCGCACGCGGCGGTCGGTGAAGGGCGGCTTGGTGACGTTCACGCGGTAGAAGTACACCCCGAGATAGGGGTGGATCCGGAGCTGTTCGGGGTGCTCGCGCCGGTACACGGGGATGCGGTGCATGGGCACCGTGGCGGTGAGGTGCAGGTTGCCCGCGCGGAAGGTGCGCTCCTCCGTCTGGAGGTTGTCAATGGGATGGAAGGCCACGGCGTCGGGCTTCACGGCGGCGGCGTCCCAGTAGTGCGGGTTGCGCACCACCTGGATCAGCTCGTTCGGCTGCCAGTCCCGCAGGAGGAAGGGCCCGTTGCCCACGAGGCTCCCCGGACGGCTCCAGGCGGTGGCCCGCTCGTCCATCGCGCCGAACTTCTCCACCACATGGCGCGGCACGGGGTACCACGCGCAGTGCGACTGCATGGAGAGGAAGTAGGGGGTGGGGTGCTCCAGCGTCACCACCAGCGTGAGCGGGTCCGCCGCCCGGACGCCCACGGTGGAGAAGTCGTCCGTGTCCCCGGCGTTGTAGGCCTGGGCGCCCCGGATGCAGTGGAGCAGGTAGGCGTACTCGGCGGCCAGCCGCGGCGACAGCATGCGCCGCCAGGACCACGCGAAATCCTCCGCCGTCAGCGGCGCGCCGTCGGACCATTTCCCCCCGGACCGAAGATGAAAGGTGTAGGTCAGGCCGTCGGGGGACACGTCCCAGGACGCCGCCGCGCCCGGCACGGGGTCCAGCGTGGCGGGGTCCACCCCGGCCAGCCCCTCGAACAGCGAGCAAAGCACGCGGTGCTCCGCCACCCCGGTGACCTGCTGGGGGTCGAGGTCCTGAACCTCCGCGCCGTTGCCCGCCTTGATCACCATGCCGGGCAGCTCCGGCGGCGGGTTGCACGAGCAGCCCGCCAGCAGCAGGGCGGCGGCAAGCAGCGTCTTTGCGGGACCCGGCCTCACAGGTGTTCCTTTCCCCCCCGGGGGGCTACAGCGGCAGCGCCAGCTTCGCGCCCAGGGCGCGCGCGCGCCGCAGCGTCTTCTCCGGCAGGCGCTGCCGTTCCCGAAGGGCGCACAGGCCCACAAACAGGACTTCCGGCCGCCGGACCCCCAGCATGCGCAGGACCGACCGCATCAGCGGAACCATGCGGGTCGTCCACCGCGCCAGCGGCCCGGGGGCGGCGGACGACGCGACAATCAGGCCGCGGCGCGCGCGGTCCGGCGGGCGCGTTTTCGGGGCGCCCATGCCCCAGGGCCAGTAGGCGAAGCAGACCAGCCGCTCGATAAACCGCTTCATGAGCGCCGTCACCGTCCAGAAATTCATGGGCGACGCCAGCACCACGGCGTCCGACGCGGCGATCTCGTCCAGAATCGCGCCCATCTCGTCCGGCAGCGGGCAGACGCCCCGCTCCGGCCCCGGCGTCTGCGTGCATGCGCGGCAGTTGCGGCAGAACTCGACCCGCGCGTCCAGCAGGTGGATTTTCCGGGTCTCCGCGCCCGCGGCCCGCGCGCCCTCCAGCACGGCGTCCACCAGCGTGTCCACCACGCCGTCCCGCCGGTAGGTTCCAACCACCGCTGTGACCTTCATCGCGCGCGCTTCCCGTGCCGGTTCCGTCAGCCCGGCATAGGATAGCAGGAAGCGCGCCGCCCGGCGCAATCCGCCCCCGCA